>CALEFD010000080.1 GCA_937876995.1 uncultured Bacteroidales bacterium
AATCTAGGAAATTCTCATTTTCTTATATTCACAAAATCAGTTTCTATTGGTTGCATTTATTGGTCATAATTAACGTTGATTTTAGTTCTCTTACTCTAACTTAAAATAGTATTGTACAATTAATGGATTCTGATTATTAGAAAAACAATTATAGTAGTCTAATGCTGTACTATATAATTCAGTCTGTTTTCTCTTATCCGTAATAGAATTAAAGGTGTTCACCCAAAGGTCCGGGTATATAACACCAATAAAACAACCATTATAACTATTAAAAAGAATAGGGAGAATTGTATGGTCATAAAACAATACGTCATCAATATATGTATCACTATCAAAGTAGTAACACTCGTCATATTTTGTATCTACAAACATCAAATATTGTGCATCTTCTGAAACAGAAGGACATTGTAAACTAATTGCATATAATGAATCTGTATTATACACATCAAGTATTTTTGCACTTCCTTTAGTGTCAAATAACATCGTTGTACCAAAGAAACTCACCTCATCTAATCCAGTTATATCAAAATTGTATTTGCCAAAATCAAATGATAACGACTTTTCCAGTTTGCCATTTGCAGAGATACTGTAATAGTCATTATAGAACGGGATTTTATAATGCACTCTATCTCCTAATTTAATAAATGGTTGAACTACAGGCTCGGTAAACAATTGTTCAAATTCAAAAAACGTATCTATTATTTTGCCTGAATTGATATCAATAGTCCTTAATCTTGCTCCTTCACTTCCACTACATTTTATAGCAAGCGTATCGTTATTTAAAAACTCTATGTTTTCTGGATAATAATCCACGTTTATTGTCTTATGAAAGACACCATTTAACTTATTGAAAAGTAGTATTTTTTGTCCAACTATATCAGCAATAGCTATATGATTGTCTGAGACACAGAAATCACTTAATTCTAAATAATCGGAAGAAGAACGTCCAATTCTTTTAATGCTGTAGCTCTGTTCACCATTCCAATTAAAATGATATAATATACTGTTACTAACAATATAAATACCAGTGCTATCACAACACAACTTATCAACTATTCCTATTAGATCCGAATTGAAATCAAGCGGAATAATAGCAATACTATCACACACCTGCGATAAATTGGTTATAACATTGCTTCTATCAAGGTCACAATTCACTACATAATTGGATTCTTCAGTTTTTAATCCACATGAAACTAATGAAAATAAAAAAACACACACTATCGATATTATTCTAGGAAACATAACTGTTACTATTTTTTTATCAAAACAACTCTTTGAATATACTTGTTGTCATCGATTGCTAATTCTATACGCTTATCACTACTGGTAATATAAAATATTCTTGAATCCGATTTGTTTTTCAAATGTATCATACCATCCTTTATTCTATATTTATATTGTTCACTATCAAAGCAATTAAAATTGAAATCTCCGTTAATCTGTAATGATTTATCGGAAAAAACAAACACTGGGGATGATGTAACTGTAACACCTTCAGCCACAGCTTCATTGGTAAGCGTAAACCCCATAACCATATATTCACCTTCTAATGTAGTATGTTTGCAACTTGAGAGGGTCAACAATGAAATTATAACAAAAAATACTGATAAAATCTTCATAATTAATACTATTTAGTTAATCTGCATATTGCTATTACAGGATTAGAATTACTATCTATTGTAGGAAATTGTTCCATCAACAATTGGTACGACAATATCATATCCACGCTTATTATGTTGATAAATGCTTCAGAAGTAGTTGTTATTACCGTACCTACAAACGGCATATCATCAATCACTTCATCATCGTTAGATAATATATAATAACTTGCGTTAGTCCGTTTATTGTAAAGCATAGTAGGATTATCTATCATATCATATACGCTCAATAGCACCCAACTATCAGTTTCACAATAGTTTACAATAGAATAAACCTTCCCCTTATTTTCTTCGTTGGTGGTAGGCAAAGGATTTCTCCTAATACGTTTGGGAATCTTTATTCCGGTATGTACTTTATATGACGCGACAATAGTATCACTACTTATATGATACAAATAACTATTATCTTCAGGACCTTTCACATAAACTTTGTTACCTATATGTCTAAAATATGATGGAATAATACCACTTGAATATTTAAAATTAGCATCAATCTCAACCAATTGTTTTTTGAAAGCGCCTAAAGAATCACACTGCCAAATACCTCTTCTTGCACCTTTCATATAGTCATAGGTCAAAAACAGATAATCGCCATTGTCTAAAAGAGCAAAATCTCTGGGAACATCTTCTTCTATTTTGAAACTATATAAGAATTCATCATTTGACGAATATACAAGCATCTTAGAACTTGATACATCATAAACTGAAACATTTCCATTTCTTGTATCAACATCAAAAGTGGTTATTGTTATATATTCACCACGACCTCTACCAACATGATGATACTTTTGAATAAGTTCACCGCTGTAATTATATTGATATATAGTACTGCTGAAACGATCGTAGATATAAAGATATTTGTCGGTCGCTCTAACTTCTGTTATCTCACCTATTAAAACAGATTGTTCAACATCGTCTAATAAAACATATTGCACACTATCGTAAACAGACGACATACGCAATGGTTCATCGTTATGTTTATTAATCAGCTTACAATTTACATATATATTACGCATATCATCATCAATACCAATACTGTTTGATTTGTTAGAACAAGATGTTACTGTGAACAAAAGAAAAAAAGAATAAAGTCTAATAAAATTTTTCACACTTCAATATCTTAAACAGGTTAATTACAACGACAAATATACAACTAAAGACTATAGTAGCCAATCAAATCATAAAAAATCAACTAAAAATACAAGTTTTTATGCAACTTTTATTATTTGAGTGACTAAATCAGAATGCCGCAAAGGCGGAATCGCCCGGCTGAACGATTCCCACCTTTTTGGCACTACTAACAACATCAACATCGTGTGCTATCTTGCTACAACCTGAGAACATCGAAAACAGGATTGCAGCAAGTGGTAACAGTTTATATGATGAACAGAGCCGTCTCATTACAATAACACTTAAATGTTTATTTGTAAAAATACAGCTAATTCTATTAGAGTATTCCATTTAGATTGAACTTGTAGATTTTATCTGTTAATCTGTTTATGCCATAAAGTACGTTACTACGTTCATCGTATGCAATGCGCTGCACTACATTGCCTAACATAAAACTACCCAAACAATTACCATCCCAATCTACCATTACAACTGCATCAGTCTTCATGCCAATATCATACGTCACTATAAAGAAACTATTTGTGGTCGTACAATCCGAAAATTTAAACCCCCAATCTATAGGAACTAATGAATCAAAAGAATCTGTATTTTGCTGATGTAATGCATAATACTTTTGATAGTCTAAATCAAATACAAGTACATAATCCATATATGATAATGGTTGAATAACTATATTTCTATGTGGATGCTTACTTAGTATTCCATCTACATATCTTGAACGGGTACCCTCGCTATCCATTCCATTCATAGGTTTTCTATAAACAGATATTTCTTTAGTTTCTTCAACATCTGTTAGAAAATACCTACCTATCAAAATACTTTTATGTATAGTGCCGGGAAAACTATACTTATATTCAAATTTATCAACATTATTATTATTTAATAACACAAAATTACCTTCCTCAATAGACAAACAGTTTTCTGCACTAATCATTACTGTTCGCTGTTGCTCTATTGATGCGGTTATGTCTATCTCTTTAAGAATGCTATAATCAACCACTGGCATAATTATATGGCCGTCTCTTTCATAGATCTGTTTCGATGTATTAGTTAAAATACCGGAAGCCACCTCACTCTTTGCCCTGCCAGACGGTGCTATATTAGCAAGTTGTGTATAGCTATTGAGGCTAAACACTTGAATGTGATGTGCAGGATTGTTTGTTAAAACTATAATAAGGGAATCATATATAATAATATCGTCACACCCCATTGCATCTAATTCAATCTCTTCTCCTTGAACGGTTGGCATATTATCAGTAAGGAAATTTACTTCACGTATTTCATGTCTGTAACATGATTTTTCACCGCATGCACAAATCAAAATAGATAAGCAAACTACATAAAACAATAAATTAATTTTTGCTCTCATAAGTAATTGTTTAATAATCTCGTTTTTTAAACAGTTATCTATGGAAGTAAACCCGACAAATCATACGCATAAAGTTGTTCTTTTTGTGTAGTAAATGTGTATAAGGTTTTGTTCTTCTCATCGTACGCTAAAGAAATGCTATTCCGGTCCATTTTAAAACCTTTTATATAATTTCCTTCCCAATCAAAAACTAGTAGTTCAGGATGCCATGTATTATCTTCTTGCAATATATTAGCGTATTCTCCGTCTCTATAAAAAATAAACACATATTCTTCAGTAGGAAGACATGAGGTAAAAGTCCTTATCCAAGGTTCCTGGTTGACATACAAATCTTCATGTGTTGTTGAACCTTTTTGATGAACAGCAAAATAGTGGTTTTTATCAAAATCCATAAATAATAGATAATCCATATAGGAAAAATAATTTACAACAATATTCTTTGACGGATGTTTCTCAACACCCCCATAGTATGGATCATCTACAAAACCTTCATCGGCTACTTGTGTAGGAGCATTAAAGAACTTTAATTCGGTATGTTTATCACCTTTTACTAAAGTATATTTTACGCGCGGGTATTTAGTATCATCCTCTATTTCCGGATTATCGTATCTTGGTATATAATCTAAAGTATTGTCTATATCGTTATTAATAAATGCCACTTTACCTGATTGATAAAAAGGTCTCATTTTTGTACGTGTTATAACTGCGCTACCCTGCTCCAATGAAGATGTAACATCCATTTCACACATTTTCATAAAACCATCTACTATAAGTAAAAATTGATGACCATCCTTAGTGAAGGGCTGGACAAGCTCTGCAAGCGTCATTTCATTCTGCGCGCGACCTCGTTTACAAAATGAGCCAAGCTTGTTTAGCGTGTTATTGATACTATAAATTTCCAATAATCCTTCTGGATTAGAAGTAGAAACAAACAATAATGTATCATAAATCATTATTTGTTGTCCACCCATTATTTCTCTTACGAATGTACCTTCTATAACTTCACCAGTTTTATTTAAGTAATCGACTTCCCTAACATCTTTCACCTGAATGATAGGACTGTTACTCATATCCTTGCAGCACATAAGCAAAAATGTTACTGCTACAACACATAGATTTC
>CALEFD010000081.1 GCA_937876995.1 uncultured Bacteroidales bacterium
AGTATTGATGCACTTAAAGAACTTATAAATCGTATAGAACAGGAGGGTTAAATAAAAGCTAAATAGATTAACCTTTTATCGCTAAGAATTATGGAGGCTTTATTATTATATCAAATAAAGGTTGCATTTTTGGTGGCTACATTTCTGTTAGGGTATCGTCTGCTACTAAGAAGCGAAACCTTTTACGGTTTCAATCGTATTGTTTTAATAATTATGGCACTTCTATCTTTTGCTTTACCATTCTTTCAAATAACAAGAGATACCACCATGTTTGGTAATCTGTTTGAAAGAGAGAATAATAAAACAAAAACAGAAGATGTTGTTTCTATTGTTCCTAATCAAACAGTAGCTGAAACTACATCTACTGCTGTTGTAGTGAATAATGACAATTCTATTACTGTTCCTGCTGCTACTGCTGTTCAAACCGAAATGGAGGAGAATACAGCCGGTAGTATAGCAGAACAGAGTTCAACACAGAAAAACAAAACAACCCTATTAACCATACTGTGCATTTTATATGTTATAGGTGTGCTGTTTGTTCTGGTTAAAAAGGCTGTGTCGTTGTGGTCTATGTCCCGTATTATTAAGAAAGGACGTTATGCGGACCGTAACGATGGATGCGATGTAATAGAATCCAATCAAATACCACAACCGGTAAATTGGATGCGATTCATTGTAATGCCTAAAGAGTGGCTGGAACATCAGAATCAATCTGTATGGGAACACGAAAATCTTCATGCTCGACGCTGGCATTCGTTAGATTTGCTTATGGCAGATGTTATATCTGCATTGCAATGGTTCAATCCATTTGTGGTGGTATTTCGTAAAGAACTGGAATTAGTTCATGAATACGAAGCAGATAAAGCTGTTTTAGATAGCGGTGCGAGCGCTCGCGATTACAAGATTATGTTAATAAGCGCAGTGGCTTCAAGTAGAGGTTTTGTTATGACCAATTGGCTAAAACAATCCAATCTTAAAAAGAGAATAGATATGATGGGCAAAAAACAATCTCGTGGAATTAACAGACTTAAAGTACTGTTCATTCCTGCAATAGCATACTTATTCTTGTTTGCGACTGCCAATGAAGCTACGGCAATAGATTCTACATTCCGTTGGCCGGTATTTGAAGACGGTAAAACTTGGATTTTCCAGGATGGAACTGCTAAAGTAAGAACATTTGATGGGGTAGTGGCTAATATGAAAGTTAGCGAAGTGGCCGATTACTTAGACCATTACAAAGATTTTGAAACTACCCGTATGACGCTAATGTACACCTATCCTATAGGGAGTTTAAAAGAGGTGCAACCATTGGCAGAACAACTAAACAAAGTTGGTATTAAGGTATCTGTGGCAAATAATGAAGAGATGTTGGCACAGATGACAAAACCTGAATATCGCACTGCAAAAATCTTTGACGAAGGTGATGGGCTATACAGGTTTGAATTGGAATGTAATAAACAAGACGATCTTATATCTCATTACTATTCAAGAGGAGAAACTGAACTGCCACATCAAAATGTTTTCATTAAGGGCAATATCGACTTAATGAAGAAATGGATTAATCTGTTCGATGGTCACGGTGTAGCTATCTACCCCAAAACAATGCCATATTCAGATTTGCAACAGTTGGCAGAGACAGCATGGAAACGCGATATTAATATTGTTTCAGCTATAACAAACAATGGAAACGAATTCGATAATCTGATAACACTTATACCTAAGGGTAGTAAATGGTCTTCATATTATAAAGGTAGAAATGCTGCAGAAGTTATAGCAAAAGTAAATGCAAGTAGAACTACAGACCATTTTGATAAAGGTTTGCATATAGAAGATCCTCAGTGTTTCTATGTTGCTGAAAGGTATTATCTGATTAAGCATCTTGTAAAAAAAACAGACCAGCTTGTACTTGTGCTGAAACCTGAACTTCAATCTGGAACATGGTGGATGCCCGATAAAATAGAAATTGAAGTTGATGGTAAGATATATGAAGCCACAAAATATGAAGGAATTAATGGTTTTGAAGAGACTCATTATTGGGTTCCTTGTGATGGTAGTTCTATATTAACATACTATTTTGATGTTTCTATTCCGGATGATGTACAAACAATCAATGTCCATGATGATGGTAACGTTGTCATAGAGGGACTACAAGTGACGGAGAGATACGTTGAAAATAGTGATGTTAGGGTAGAAAATGTTTCTGCATTCGCTCCACTGCAAACTACTCATAGAGAGGGTGATGGATTAACAGATTATGTTACTGTTAATCGTGTAGATTTCGGTAGTAATATGACAAAATTTTATGTCACTCTTCATATTTATCAATCGCATAGTTTTATGGGTTATGTGGGCAGTGATATTACACTTACCTTAAGTGATAGCGCCGTATTAAGACCTATAGAAGTGATAGGCATTCCTACAGACCAAGAATTTGATCGTCATGGAGACTGGATGATAACAAACTTTCAGGTAGTATTCCCAGCTATTGAACAGGAAACTTGGGAAACCGGTGAAGCTGTTATGAAAATGAATGTTTGTCATGAACCTGTTACTATTGCTTTTAAAAAATATGATATTGACGCTCCAATTAAGAATCTGACAAAAGAGATTCAAACAGGCAGATATAGTGGTATTGTAATGAAAAGAATAGTAATGGAAGCATCTAATGGTAAAAAGGTGGGTCTATATACTATTGAAACTGAAAATTTATCTGTAGAGATTGATGAAAATTACAAAATGACTGTAAGCGGTGGTAACTCTCTAATACTTCCTGATGGCAAATATTCATTATCTTGGATAGACGATAAGAAATTTATGGAAAAGACATCTTACACTATTGAAGATATTGAAAGTAGTGCCATTCTACAGATTAAAGGTAAAGGAGCAAAGAAAAATGTAATTCCTTATGCTTATACATATAAGGATAAGCTATTGTCGTATGAATTACGTTATACCGACGATGATAATAACATTTACAAAATAGAGTTAACTCCTTTGAACGAATGATTTGTTTCTTATAATAGCATTAAATTGAATAACTCTATATTATTATATAGATTGTTGTTAGCTGCTGTTGTTTTTTGTTAGCTTTTTTCAATAGTAGTGAACATATAGACGATGTTTGGTTGTTAATGAGGTTGCAAAGGTTGGAATCGTTCAAATGGACGGTTCCGCCTGAGCAACATTTTTTATGTGATTTCTCGCTCACTTAAACGTATATTTAGATAATATACTCACGTTCGCTTTGAAAAATATTGAAGCAAGCTTCATATTTGCTTTTAGCGAAGTTG
>CALEFD010000082.1 GCA_937876995.1 uncultured Bacteroidales bacterium
ATCAAAATCTGCTGCCGGCTCCACCGCCACCGCCTCGGCCACCGCCAAAACTGCCACCACTGAAACCGCCACCAAAACTACCACCACCAAATCCACCACGATGCATACCACCACCGTAATGTCCACCCGAATGGCCTGTATAGTTTTCATCTATGGACTGAACCTGTTTTTCAAAAATATGTCCACAATCCTTACATTCATAGGTAACTCCCTCAGTTTTAATACCATTCTTTTTGGATATTAACCTACTGCCTACACGTATTACATTATGCTTTTTACAAACAGGACATCTGCCCGATATCCACACTGCAATTATTACTATTGTCAATCCTAACACAACCAAAACGCCAAAGACCAACAATGCAATCATTGCATCTTTATCATCATCGGCAGCAACCTCCGATTCATCGTATGACATAAGCCTGTCATAAACTACCTGCATACCTGCAGCCATGCCTTCACTCCACTTTTCATCTTTCAGATATGGAATCATATCCTCAGTCTGAATACGTTTGCATATTGCGTCAGGAAGTATGCCTTCCAAACCATATCCTGTATAGAATTGAATACATCTCTGGTCTGTTACCAACAGTACCACTAAGCCATTGTCTTCACCCTTCTGTCCTACTCCCCATTCATTTAACAGTTCGTGGCAGAACTCAAAACAATCGGCATTGCCTATGCTGTTCACAACAGCTACAACTGTTTCTATACCTGTACTGTCTTCTAACGTTCTACATAACCTGTCTATCAATGCTTCAGTTTCATTGTTCAGAATTGCATCCGGATTTATGGTATAACGATACTCATTCTGTAAATGAACATTAGGCAAATTGGCTACAGTATATTCTACTGCAGACACAGACAAGCACAGACAAAAAATTTCTATACAAATAGTAGTTATCTTTTTCATATTACATATACATATCAGTATCGGCATCATCCAGAACAGGGAATTTTTCTCTGAAATGGTTTAGTTTATCCATATCGAGTTCTGCTGACACCATATCAACTTTACTCTCTTCTGCAACCACTACGTTTTCGCCGTATGGGCTTATCAGAACAGAATCGCCACTATATACGCCAAACTGATCTATACCTACTCTGTTTACAGCAGCCACATAACACTGGTTTTCTATGGCTCTTGCTCTTATCAGAGTGTTCCAGGCAATCTTTCTTGCTATAGGCCAACTGGCTACATAAATAATCATATCATAATCATCGCGATTTCGTACAAATACAGGAAAACGCAAGTCATAGCAAACCTGCAACATAATGCGTACTCCCCTAAATTCCACTACCTTACGACTATGACCGGGAGTAATATATTCACCTTCGCCGGCATAAGTAAACAGGTGTCGTTTATCGTAATACTCTACCTTACCATCGGGAGTTACAAAACAGAAACGATTATATGTTTTTCCATCCTGACTTATGGCTATGCTACCTGCTATGGCTGCATCCAGATTAGCAGCTTTCTGTTTCATCCATTCTACTGTGGGACCATCCATTGGTTCAGCTATAGATACTGCTTCCTGTATCATAGATGTGTTGAACATCTCCGGCAGTATATACAAATCTGAACCATCGCCGCCACCTATCAGATTGTCTATATTTTGAAGATTCAACTCTTTTTCGCCCGGAATTGGCGATGTTTGCAAAATTGCTACTCTCATTTATTAAAGGACTAATTTATTATTTGAATGACAACTCTACGCAGAAGGCTGTTTTTCCATCTGTTTTACCCTCTACTATATATTTTAATTCATCGTTATCGGTTTCAACTTTATGTCTGAACAGTTCAACAACCTGACCCTGTGTAGTTTCATGAGAAAAATTGATTACAAGATCTGACAACTGTCTTTTGGAAGTAATCTCATAATCTATTGCATCCATAGCCCACACTATATATCTGGCATTATTGGTATGACCTATAAAATCCACATCAGAATAACTAACCGTATGTTCTCCCACCTTTTCAGGATTGATACCGCGTGGCATAATTACCTTTGGAGCCGGCGTCTCTATTGCATTGTCCTTACATATAGCCGATTCATCAAACAGCGATTCAAGTTCATCACTGCGAACAAATCTTCTGGTCTCCTTATTTATTACAACCCAAGAACTTGTAGCTGCAACCATAGAGGTTCCATCTTTACTATTCATACTGAAGTCACGCAAAAAATAGAGACCATCAAGACCCTTATGCCAGGTAGTCATATTTACATTATCCTGCCACATAGGCATTTTATGGAAATGTATATGCATTCTGGACAGTACCCAAACTGTACCTTGTTTCTGCAGATCTTCGTAACCAAAATTAAACATTCCTGCTGCATGATATGCCATATCCTGAGCAAAATCCATAAAAGCCGATGGTTTCATTCTAAAACTGCAATCGGTATTGTAGCATGAAATTGTTAATTCATTTTTCAATCTGTTATCCATTATCCTCAAATTTTACAGCGCAAATTTACAACTTTTATTTGGGGCTGATGTTTTCCATATAGTTATTTATTCTAAAAGAGGTGTAGTTATACAATATTTGAAAGAATAATTCTACTTTTGTATTTGATAAACAAATATAATGGAATTATGAAACTGTTAGGTAATATTATTTGGATAATCTTTGGAGGGTTTGCCATAGCTTTAGAATATTGTACTATGGCAATAGCTTTCTGCGCCACAATTATTGGCATTCCATTTGGTTTTCAGTTACTTAAATTGGCATTGTTATCACTATTGCCATTTGGTCAGGAACCTACATACAGAGAAAATGAACCGGGTTGTATCAATACCATCTTCAATATAATATGGATTTTTACAGGCGGAATATTAATAACCCTTACCCACCTTCTATTTGGCATAGTACTGTGTATAACCATAGTTGGTATTCCATTTGCAATGCAACATTTCAAGCTAATGAAGTTGGCTTTCACTCCTTTTGGACGTAATGTAGTTTAACCAAATATTAGAATGATATGAAAAAAATTATGTTGATGATGGCTACTGTAGGCCTATGCGCAGGTTGCGCTCCCAAAGCAGACAAAGTTATTGCACTAAGTTTTGACGATGGTCCTAACACCACTACCACAGTAAAAATGCTGGATATGCTTGAAAAGCATGATGTTGTAGGGTCATTCTTTGTAATAGGCAACAACATTAACGACGAGAGTGCAGAAATAATGAAACGTGCATACAAAATGGGATGCGATATAGAGAACCATTCGCGCACTCACACAGCAATGGCATCACTATCGGGCGAACAGATTCAAGAGGAGATAAAATACACTTCTGACCTTATTGAGAAATATATTGGCAAACGTCCTGAATTTTTCCGTCCTCCATATATATCGGTAGCCCCACACATGTACGACAACATTGATTTGACATTTATATGCGGTCAGGGTTGCAACGATTGGGAAGCAACTACTACAGTTGAGCAACGCGCAGAAATGGTTATAAACAATGCTGCTGACGGTCAAATAGTTCTGCTTCACGATTTTGTAGGCAACGAAGCTACTGTGGAAGCATTGGATATAATTATTCCGGAGCTAAAAAAACAGGGTTACAGATTTGTTACCGTTCCGGAACTTTTCAAACTGAAGAAAATTACACCGGATCATAGCAAGATGTATACAAATGTCCTCCAGTAAGAGGACATTTGTATTATAAACCTTATTTATATGTCACGCTCCGCGTGAGTCCTTCGGACCAATTAATCATCAATCCTCCAATAAAGGACGTTAGAAACCTCATCTTCAATAGCATTTAAAAGTAGAATTTAGTTATACCTCAATGGCAGTGTGTGCAAATTTTGCACACACTGCATCTTCCTCCAATTCATGGAAAACATACATAGTAGATTTTCTCGTCAACTACCGAGAATTTCTAGGTAGTTGCTTCGTTCTCATTTGGACCTGGGCTTGGTCTAACTGGGCGGGCGTGCCACGAAAGACGGGACTGGCCTTGCGTTTGTAGAAGCACTGGCCGTTACGGTGATAGAAGGTGATGTTACCTATGCTGGACCAGCAGTCCTGGATTATGGGTGTGGGATGGAATCTGGGCATGGTTTCATGGCGTTAATGGTTTTATGCAAAGTTACTGTAAAAAGTGAATATTGTTATATTTTCTTGTTATACTGCCACGTTTTGGCAGTATATAACTCTAAATTTGTAAAGGTTAGAGTGAAACAACTAAATTACAGATATGAAAAAGATATATTTTGCCGGTTCCATACGTGGTGGCAGGAATGATGCTGAGTTGTACAAGCGGATAATTGAGTACATCCAGCGTGAGCATATTGTTCTGACTGAACATGTTGGTGATTTATCTCTCAGCAAGACTGAAGGAATGAAGGACCGTGATGTTGCCATCTATGAACAGGATACAGCCTGGCTTAGGGAATCTGACTTGGTGATTGCCGAATGTACTACCCCATCACTGGGCGTGGGATATGAGTTGGCCTATGCCGAAAAGGAGCACAAGCCTGTCCATATATTCTACAATAAAACTAGAACCAATCTTTCGGCCATGCTTACTGGTAACAAATACTTTGTTATTCACCCGTATAAGAACGAAGAAGAGATTTATGACATAATACTGTCAATTCTATAATAGCATGAAGACTGTTATTTTTCTTGACGATTATAGGAAACCGGAACAATGTTTTGACACCAGCCAGTACATGGTATTCTGCGCTGCTACATTTGATGAGTTCGTTGACGTGCTTAACAAAACATACCACGAATATAAAAGAGTTGATGAGATTTGGTTTGATCATGATCTTGGTGAAAACGCGGGTACCGGATATGACTGCGCAAAATACTTGGTAGAGTTTTGTATTGAGCATAACATGGATTTGCCGGATTATTATATCCAGTCAAATAATCCGGCAGGCAAACTGAATATTGACTCTTACCTAAAATCATTCTTAAAGAGCCTAAACATTTAATCCCACAAATTGAGAAAGTACTTGCAGAAGAGATTGAGGCCAGTTGAAATGGTCTTCATCTCTTCTTCTGTATATGAGCTGCTGTTGCCTTGCATGATTTCAAACGCATCTATCATCTTCTGGATGGTGTTGTTCCATTCTTTCATGTCCTTCATATCCGGGCAATAGCCATGCTTGTTACACGCCTTGAATGCTTTCAAGCGTGGGACAATGGATCTGGCGATGTAATGGTATGTTCCCCAGATTTCACTTTCTGTGAAGTCATGCCTGTGGCTCCACTCAACAGGTGTTTTGGGAACCTTTGATACGTCTGGCTCTAATAACACGTACTCAACTTTATTTCTGTTCTTCTTCATACTGCTGCATAAATTCGTCTCTAAATTCAACTATGAATCCCATATCTTTTCTAAATCAAATTCTGGTGAGGTTATGTGATTTAAGGACATTGAAGCGAAACACTGTCTTGTTATCACACTCTGGGATGAACTCTTTTGTGCAAAGAATACTGTTCCCTTTCTCATCAGTTATATCCTGCACCGGAAAATAATCACCTATACAACCGTCTTTACATATGAGCAATGCGCACATGTGTAGGTAAACTTTTTTTCCTTTTGTAGTTATACCTATAGCTTCATGTTCTTTTAAATTGCTTTTATCAGATAACAATGCCGGCATTCGTGCCACATTGTTATAGCCGAACAATTCAATTGCCTTGTTATAAACCTTGTGATAAGAATCACTATCTACCTCAATATCTATTATGCGTTTCTTGTTTTCATCACACCATATGAGAAGAGGATTCACACCTTGTGAATTAGGATAAATACTGGTGATACCTAACAACCAACAAACATAAGAATTAATCATCCAACCACGACCTGGACTTAATAATAACTCTTTACCCCTTTTTAATTCATCTATTAATTCATGTGCAACATTAAAATACGATGCGAGATGACGGTTTTCTATACAAACCAGTTCCCGTTCAAGCATATTCTTGCTTATCCCGATAGGCCATCTTGATTTGAGTCCTGACTTGAGATATTCTCTCAATATTTCATTTTCATTCATAAGATTATTATTTAATAGGTTCATTAAAAGTGTACGTAGCATAGTTGAGGAGCACTTGACGGCCAAATGACTCATCGGTTGCCAAGATGATATGGTACGATTGGCAGCCATCGGTCATGTAATCACATAGGGCCTGTTCCTGGGCTGTCAATGTTTCATGTTGAACACCTGTTGTCAATACCACAAACATATTGTCTAGCCTGATGGTATTCTTGCCGTATGCCTTAAGAGATTCAAGCAGGTATTGGGCTGCGTTGGTGCTACTGTCAGCATAAGACAAATACTTTTCAGAGTAGAATTGTGCGGACTTAAACATGCTGCAGAGTGAATCCATAATCTTTGAGGCCTGCTGTGTGCCTGAAGCCTGAATTGCCTGCACTATGAACCGGCTTATGTACATGTTGCGTTCATAATAGTGCGCCAAGAACTCTCTGCGGAATCCCCTCAACCTTTTGAGCCTGTTTACAGGTTCTTCACTACACCAGTATGAGCGTTTAGTTTTTGACAGCAGCTCTTTCTTTTTGGATGGTGACAGTTCTCTGATGGTTGGAATTACGCCCCCGTGTTTGCGGATGATGGAACAGTATTTATTTGATATTTCCCGATAATAGGTGCAGTCATCCCATCTATAAATAATATCTGCATCATAGCCATCAATTAGCCGGAAACCTTCCTTACGCTGTTCATCTGTGAATCCATAGAATGAGGTATGCCATAAACAGCAAGCTGCTATTTCTGGATTAGTTGCTACTACACCTGGTTGAATAACTATCTGCTTGGTAAGAGAATGTTCCCAACAATCACCCTCCATGGGATAAGCTGTAATCAGAGGAACTGAGCCGTCATTACAATCATCGATTGATATGCAGCATACGTCATCATTAGCATCTTCATGATGGCGGGGAGTCATAAGACGAAGCATGTCATAATGGAACTTGTACCAAAGCAGATCATCGCCAATGCTAGGATACATGCGCATAAGATGTGGTGCAATATCCTGAAAAGACACGCTGTCAAGTAATTCTTTAAATGTCATATTATATGGTTTTATCTATTTCTAAGTTGATTTTTATATCAAAGTCCCGGACATAGATGAAGTCTGTTATGGCAAACTTCATGTCAAGGAACAGGTGCTTGAACTGTTGTATTAAATGCAGGTCTTTGGTAAGTTCCATATCTAGGCCTTGATTCCAGTTAGGAGGCGGGCAATCCATTCCTATGAATGACTGGAATGACATCCCGTAGTCTCTGGGCAAGACCATCTCTTTAAGAGTGATTCCATTGTAATAAAGGATATTGTTGTCACGGTTGCATAAGGCATCCCATAGCACCTGTCGGTCTTGACCTTGAACTGGATGAAGAGCCGGATAGTTCTGGTCTAAGAAGCAGTGTGCTGTCAATTCAACATCATCATATAGAGCAAGATTATCTTCAATGCTATCCAATATTGTATGTGCCCTTTCATACATTTCATGTAGTGCATCTGTAAGCTTATCATTGAATTCAATGATGGCTGGAAGAAACTCTGATAGGTTAGCCTTGACTATGTGGTTTATCATGTCACGACGAACTGACAAAAGATTCTCATAGTCTCTTGAATTGTGGAAACTATAGATAATCTCCTTTTCTATACGTTCTATATTGTAATCATGAATAACCATAGTCTGCCCTTTTGGGTACAAAAATAGAATCAGCTCCTGCCAAAACTTGGCAGAAGCCGACTCTAATAGTAATGTCTGAATTAATTAGGCTTTATTATTTGCGACCTAATAGCCACATTATGCCATGTCAAATTCTTTGTCCTCTAAATAATCTCTGGTTTTTATGATTATTTCTCTAATCTCTTCTTCTGTTTTTCCTTTATAATCCAATTTGACAAACCATCTTTCAGGTAATTCTGTCTCTCTATTCCAATTAAGATTTTTAAGAGATGGCAACAAAAAATCCATATTACCAGTAACCCACTTGTTATTTGAAGTAACAGATGCTAATCTTATACCGATTGTTCCTTGGACAGTTGAGACAGTCAATTTCATTACACTATTTTTGCCAACAGCTATCCTATGAGTTTTTTCATTTTCCTTATATTTATCAATATCTGGTATCTCTTCCCTTAATAGCTCTATTAGCTTTTTATAGTTAAACGTGGCCTTTGATTGACCATGAATGTGATTGGCCTTATAATCCAAATAATTATTCTTTAATAATTCAAGTTCTTCCGATAGAGGATCAACTGCAGTAAATTCCTTATTGCTGTAGTAACTTCCAAAGAATCTCCCGACCAGTTTTTTTTCCGCATCAGAATAGTAGTATGCCGGATGGTGGAATCCAAATACTTGCATGCCTTTGATGAGTTCGTTGTTGATATATTTGTATCTGATAGGCAAACCAGGTACTTGGCATGTTTTGTCATTCTTTAATTCGTAATGCTCCAACACGGAATCCATAACTTTCTGTCCTAAGCATATAATACATTCCGGCTGAAGGATATTAATCAGTTCAAAGGCATGTTCTTTAAGTTTTTTATACTTGTCCTTTGGTATATCTTTCTCTCCTTTAGTGCTGCCCAAATAAATGTTGGTATATACATAGTCACTAAAATTGTCAACTAGTTTCTTTTGTCCTGCTATATCAAGCAATTGGCATAGTTTTTCCCAGAAATTCCATTTATCATATTTCTCCCCAGCTTTTTTCTTTTCTATCATTGATACAAAGGATGGATTTCCACCCATTAGTTTTTTTGAGGTCATCCCTTCTTCGCCGAGTATATCTTTCCATACTGGGGCCACTTTCCAATCTTCAATTTTAACATCATGACTACCTGGATTAATTCCTAGCACTAACAACTTAATAGGAACATTGTTAATTTGATTTAATGGTGACTGAGTATAAAAACTATACCCAGTATTTTCATTATAATCGGTAACAGTATCTTGTGCCCATTCCTTTTCTATTCTTTCCTGTATATTCATACGATATTTTATTTACAAAGAACTATATCATAGTAAGAAGTGGCAAGACTTCCGCCATCAACACCGTATTTTGCATTAAAAGCCTCATTGATTTCTTTCTGAGAGGGTTTAGCATTTGTGCCACTCTTGACAATTTCAACACTGGCTCCAGCTGGGAGTTTGTTCAGTTGTTTCTTTGCAGTTACTTTCCATAAATATGCTGACATAATCCAATGCCCTAATACGTGCCGGGCACAACTTCTGATTAGTATTTAAGGTTTATTACACGCTACCTTACAAAGGTATATTTCTGTTGATACAAATCAAAGTATTTTAGACCTTGATCATATCATCAACGACACAAAAGTATAATTGGATACTGCCAAAACATGGCATTTTATTATAAATACACTATCTTTGATGCCATAATTTAAGTAAAAAGGATATGGCGAAGAACTCTTTCAGCCGGTATATATGGCTTATAGATCTGCTTAATAGGCGTGGGTACGCCAAGATGGAACAAATAAATGAGGCCTGGCGCAACAGTGCGTTAAATGAGACTCATGAAGATATGCCGGAGCGTACTTTCTTCAACCACAGGGATGCAATCAGTCAGATATTTGGGATAGAGATTAAGAATGACCGTGAACTTGGCTACCATATACCTTTAGCACAAATGGGCGAAAACAATTTGCGGGCTTGGATGTTACAAACTCTTTCAGTGAACAATCTGCTGAACGAGTGCGCAGACTTGCGTGACCGCATACTGTTTGAGACAATACCATCGGCAAAGTCATTCTTGGAGGATATCATAAACATTATGCGTGACGGCAACGCCATGAACCTAACTTACCAGAGTTTCAGGAATTCCGTACCATATACTTTTGTGGCCCATCCATACTGCCTGAAGATGTTCAAGCAGAGATGGTATCTGCTGGCTAAGACTCCTAAATATGGATGGCCTACCATTTATGCTTTGGACCGTATTGTTGATGTAGAGGAACTGGATATTAAAGCGGAGATACCACAAGGCTTTAATGCCAAGGAGTATTTTAGCCAGTTTTATGGCGTTATTACTGGTGATGGCAATGTACCACAGATTATTAAGATAAAAGTGGCAGCTGACCAGGCCTATTATTTCCGTTCTCTACCACTACACCATTCTCAAGAAGAGATGGAGAACTCTGATAAGTACTCAATCTTTAGATATTATGTTGTTCCAACACTAGACTTTGTACAGGAGATACTATCCCATGGAGAAAGTGTTCAAGTATTGGAGCCTCTGGAACTGAGAGATTGGATAAAACAGATT
Source organism: uncultured Bacteroidales bacterium (assembly GCA_937876995.1). Lineage (GTDB taxonomy): Bacteria > Bacteroidota > Bacteroidia > Bacteroidales > Bacteroidaceae > Colenecus. The sequence goes on from CALEFD010000082.1 coordinate 10,289, forward strand.
ATCCAAAACATGGGAATAATGTATACAGCAGAATAGTATCACCCTTTTTATTCATTGGGGTATATCATTTTGTTTTAACTACTTCCCAGCAATAATCAAGGAATATATTAATTATATTGTCATTATAGAAGCAATCAACTCCATTCTCTTGTTTAACATAGGGACTGTCGGGAAATGTTAGACTTTTCCTAACAAATTGATTGCTAATGTGTTAAATATTTTGTATCTTTGAAATGGAGAAAAAGAATTCCTCCAACAGGCCGTGCAAAGCTGAAATTGGAGGAATCGCAAAATAAATCTGCATGTCAAAAGTACGAAATTTTGCTGAAATAGCACCAAATATTGGATTCACGGAGTTTGATTTTTATGACCTCTATAGGTCAACATTTGAAAATAGTGAATTGGGCAGGATAAAGAAATTGCTTCAACTAAATCTTCAAAATCCATCCCTTTTGCTCTGAGCAATGAAATCTGTTCTTCTATTGTGCGTGCGCGCTGGTTCATAGTTTTATAAAAAGCGACCCGCCAGCAGTTCTTACGGGATGCTGACGGGTTCTGTTATCATTGACTCGGCACAAACCGAAAATCATCATATTTACATTGCAAAGGTAATGCTTTTTGTCTCTAATAACAAATAATTGCGTAAATATTTTACAAGAACCATGCTTTTTACTCTAGCTCCTTACAAAATAAAAACGCACCTCTTCCAATACTTGTCACCGTTTTTGGAATTATTACACTTGTTAGTTTTATACACTCCTTGAAAGCACCATCATCAATACTTGTCACTGAATAGGTACGACCATTATTTGCAACAACACTTTCAGGGATTACAACATCATACATGTACTCATTTTTATACGCGTAATCATTATCTCCCTTGTACGTCACACTTACTGTATTGTCTGTAGTTGACGTAATCTTGTAATAAATACCGTCCACTTCAAAACTGTGGGCACTTACTGGAATGCTACATAATAGCACTACCATTGTTAATAGAACATTTTTCATCGTTTTCACTATTATTTGATTTTTAAAACTGACTTATATATTTGGAAGCCAAGATATGGAAAATATGGAAAATTTATAAAAAATCAAAATAAATGACTCAACATTGTAAAGATAGCCAACTATATAGTTTAAAATAACTTTAAGCAATCAGGAAATAATGGCATCAAGATTATGATACTGTGTGCTGTAGTTTTTTCTATCTGTAGCAGTTCGTCGGAAATTCCGACAAACTGAATCTTTTTTCAATGATGGCTCAGAACGGTGAATTGGATTTGCAC
>CALEFD010000083.1 GCA_937876995.1 uncultured Bacteroidales bacterium
CCGGACAATTCATACAGAATCCCATAGATGGGATAGTTTCTTACCATACCAGCATCATTTAACATAACAGGAATACTTGTATATCATTAACAGACAACAGACCAAATATGAAAAAAGTACTTACATCAATATTGTTCTTAATAACACCATTAATCAGCATCAATGCTTTAGAGGAGCAGGAAGAGGCTTTAATGCGTTTTGCAGGTAATATTCACCAGTTTAATTCTATATACCCTCAGGAAAAAGTATATTTACAATTTGACAATACATCCTACTACACCGGCGAAAACATCTGGTTTAAAGCATTTGTAGTTGAAGCATCCAGATTAAATAGAGCGCCAAGCCAAGTATTGTATGTGGATCTTATATCACCCGGAGGGGTAGTACTACAGCAGAAAAAATTAAAGATAGTAGCCGGACAAGCAGACGGATCTTTTCCTTTGGTTGATGCAGCCACATCTCAGGTTCGCAGCATGCGTGGTGTAACCAACTATCCAAGTGGCTTTTATGAAATAAGAGCATATACCAACAACATGCTCAATTTTGAAAAAAACAAAATCTTTTCCAGAGTCTTCGCTGTATATGAGCAGCCAAGCAAAGAGGGCAATTATTATGACGAAAAACCCATTATAAAACAGATTATAACAAACGTTGAACAGTACAGGCCAAAAGCAGAGAAACTAAACAGAATTAATATCACTTTTCATCCGGAAAGCGGACATCTTATATTAGGCAAGCCCTGTAGAGTTGCTTTTAAAGCCACTGATAATTCAGGATTTGGCACATCTGTTATAGGCAGAGTAAACAACACTGATATAACGTTCAGTACTTTACACAATGGAATGGGTAGTTTTACATTTACTCCTACAACAGAAAAAAACAGCGTTACCATAGTTGCAGCCGATGGTACAGAAAAACGTTTTTCATTACCCGATGCCGAACCATCCGGCATATCTCTTTCCGTAAATATGGATAGTACCATAAATCTTAGCATAGACGCTACAGAACAGTTTATTGGCAAAACATTAGGTGCAACCTTAACTTGCAGAGGTGAAATAATGGATTTTTTCACTATAAACGTCAATAAAAATACTATCAAAAAACAGATAAATACTAACGGCATACCCGATGGAGTTTGTCGTATAACCATATTTGACAGAGAAGGCAGAATATATGCCAGCCGTTTCATCTACAACTACAGTCATATAGGTACGCCAAAACTATCTATCATTCCGGACAAAGCCAAATACAACAGTTTTGACCCCATTAAACTGAACATACTACTATTGGAGGGTAATAACAGACCATTCAAAGACCGTTTCTGTCTATCAGTCAGAGACCAACGCGGATTCAGCAACCTATACACCGATGATATTAGAACATCACTGTTATTGTCATCCGATTTGAAGGGCTTAGTAGAAAACCCCGAATACTACTTTGAATCTCGTGACAGCATTCATGCCACCGCTTTGGACCTGTTAATGATGGTACAGGGTTGGGAACGATATGATTGGCGCACCATGGCAGGTATAGAGCCATTTGTGGCCAAACATCGCATTGAAACAGGGCTTACATTAAACGGTTGGGTGCTAAATCCTTCCGGCAAAAAACCATTAGGTGGTGCAACCGTACTTGCAGCCATAGTTCCTGAAAACCGTGACGATTTGGAACGATACACATACCAGACCGA
>CALEFD010000084.1 GCA_937876995.1 uncultured Bacteroidales bacterium
ATTTAATAAAATAGATTATGACTATTATCCTTCAGGTAGATTGGAAAGTGTTACATACTATGATTATACAGCCGAAAATCCAATTAAAAAGGATATTTACACGTATGATTATGATGGCAATAAGTGTCTCAGTAAAAGCGTTTTGAGTATATCATATAAAGATGGAATGTTTGTTGGCAACAATATAGAGCGAGAAGAATACAAATATGATAAAAACGGTAATACAACAAGTGTAATAAATTATAGTTTTAACAATTCAACTTTGATGTTTGATAAACGCAACATAATAGAATATTCTTACGATAAGCACGATAGAGTTGTTTCAAGAAAGGAAAACAATCTGATTAATGACATTTCATCAGCAATTACGTACAATTACAATAACAGAAAAAAAACGATATTATCAAAGCAGACTACATTTCACAGAGGGGTAGAAACAAGTAATTGGTTAGAATACAGAAAACAATGATTTGTGAACGGATTTTTTTACTAATTCTATAGTTTAACCTGCTAACCGAATGGTAAATTCTGGTTGCATTTGTAAGTTGAATTCACCAATTATTTTTACGTTTGTATAAACTAAATTATAATGCATTATGAGAAAGGTCTTATTGTTATCACAGATTATGATGTTCTGGTGTGCAATTACTTGTGTGGCACAGCAGAATCTGTTTACATGGGTAGATGGGAATGTAGTTGCTAATAGCAATTATATAGTGTATGAAGAACGACAGTTGTCACCAAGTATGATATCTGGTATTGCCAAAACATCTCATACGCTTCATTCTTATCAGGTCAGTTCCTTAAATAATGAGTATGAATGTGATGTAAATATTGTCACTAATCATGTTGAATCTAATGATCCGGATTGCTATAATCAATTTGATATTAAAAGTAAATCAGGTTCATTAATTTTTAGAAGACGTGGCATAGGTCCATTAACCAAAACTTTTCATTTGAGCTGTGATTATAATGACGTTAACTATTTTAGAAAGATAGACTTGAATAATGATAGTTACGCTTTATTCTTTACAGGTTGGTGTTCTGGTATTGATGATGATTTAGGTGAAATGGTTATTGTTGTTGTAAGCAAGAATGTGGCAACTCTTGTCTATGATGGTCCTGCTGCAGCAATTACACCTACCAATTTCAATTCAAGTTCCTTTACTATGGATTTTGTTACTGACGGTACCGGTTTGAAAGATTTTGAAACAGGACTGCTTGACATCACTCCCGAAAAGTTAGTAGGTAAGACTAAATACAGGCTATATAAAGATGGCGATGTGTTGAAGATTGTAAGCTGGATAACCGGCAATGGTCCCGCACTTCCTTGATAATTGTTTAATGGAGGAGTATTCTGCTCCTCCGGCAGTTTTGAAAATCCTGCAGGGTTTTCTGCTGTACTCTCATTGCTGTTTATTGCACCTGCGTATCTCGCTTTTGATTTTAATAGGGAATATAATTAAAATCATCAATAGAATTTTTAGGGTGTGACAGCAAATGTCACACCTGTTTTTATGTTTTTAAACAGACTATCCATACTTTTGCTCCTAACAAAATAAACAAACAGATAACTGTTTAAAAAACGAGATTATTAAGATTCATATGAAAAGAATTGTAATTGGGTTACTGTTTTTGCATTTTACTGTTACTTCATTTTCTTCAACTATTACAGTAAAAGGATTAAACTATGAGATTGATAGTATAACCTATATAGCAAAAGTATTAGGAAGACAAAATTATTCCTCTTTAGTTTCAATTCCAGCAACCATACACCACAAAGGTAAAAAGTATGACGTAGTAGAAATATCGTATGAAGCATTTAAAGAAGATAAAAACATCTATGAATTGAGAATAGGTAAAAACATACAATTAATACAATACAGAGCCTTTTATAATTGTAATAATCTAAAAAAGATTCATTTTAATGATTCACTGAGATACATCTCATATCAAGCTTTTGAGGGGACTGAATGGTTAAATAGACAGGCCAGTGGTGTGATATACTGCGGAAAGGTTGCATACACATACAAAGAAGATGGTTATAATTCATCTTCGGTTACCATAAAACCGGAAACTGTGAGTATTGCTGTTGGATGTTTTTTAAATGAACGTAATCTTAAAACCATTCAATTACCTGAAAGTCTTATTGAAATTAGTGAAGAAGCTTTTGAGAATAGTAATATTGAGAAGATTATTATACCAAAAAACGTACTAAAAGTTAGCGATTTGGCTTTTGCTTTTTGCAAAAATCTTAAAGAGATTGATTTTCAAGGTTGTGAACATATTGGTATGAGTGTATTTCATGGTTGTAATTCATTACACACATTATCATTATCAAATAACCTTGAAATAATAGAAGATTTTGCTTTCTATGAGTGCTCATCCTTGAAAACAGTTGATATACCTTCTAATGTTATAAAATTGGGTGGTGCCGCATTCGAAAAATGCACTTCACTTGAGAGTATTATACTGCATAATGGTTTGAAAGAGATTGGACAAGATGCTTTTCTTGGTTGTAGTAAATTAGAGAAGATAACTATCCCTAAAACTGTTGAAATGATTGGTTCACATTTCTCAAATCCTTGTACATTAAAAACAATCTTTGTTGAAGCGGAAATTCCTCCTGTAATTGTTTTACCAACCGGTAGTGAAAATATTTATACCGAAGAACAAATTTTTACGAAAATCATTAAGAGATTTTGGTCATGTAGTGAAGAAAGAACTCTTTATGTTCCTACAGGATGCACTAAAAAATATAATAGTGCGGAAGGATGGAATCTAATGACTATAAAAGAAATGTAATAAGCATATTGGAAACAAATGTATAAAATGATATTCCTACTAGAATACAAAACGGTGAATCTATTGTATTTTTTCAATATATTAAATAATTCATAATATGAATAGGATTAAGGTTCTGACAATGTTTCTAACTTTTCTATTTTCATCTCTAAATTCATATAGTTGGGATTTTTCAAATGATTGGAAGATTGAGAAAAGACTCTACACAATTCGTCGAATATTTAAGCCAACGAATGTTAATGACAAATTAATTGATTTGTACAAAAAGTATTACAATCTGAACAAAGCCACTTTACCATTTAACTCGTTTGTTAGTTTTTATCCTAAACAGAACAAGAGTAGTTTTGAAAACATTCTTATTTTACACACCGAAAACTGTATTGGATGTAATGTTTCAACACCTATATCAATGATATCTTCAGACAAGGAGTGTATTGCTTACATTCAAATGCAGAGCCAATATGGAGATGGCTGGTTAAAAAATAATATTTCAGACATAGAAGAAGCATTAGCACGTGAAGTCAGGTGTAATAAAGATGATTTACGATATTGGCAGGGAGAGATTCAAGAAAAAGAGATTAAACATATATTCGATGAAAACATTATAGTATATAGGAATGATGTAATAACAAATAAATGTAATGCTGACGCTTTGTTCTTGTGTAAATTTCCTTGCAGAGAAAGAGTAGGTATAATAAATAATGAATCTGTATTTACAGAGATACACCCTGAATACCCTCATTATTTTACTTTTATAATTTACAAAGATAAGAGTATTCCTATTAAGATGAACTTATTCCTTACAGATAAAGGCTACAAAAATATTGACAGATACATATCAGATATATGTAATTCTTTAGCCTTTAACAATAAATAAGTAGATTTCAGAAAAATATGTATTGGGCAGACCCTTCAACAAATTGTTATAATCCAGATCCAATTCAAGAGATGGAAATAGTTTTCCCATTAAAAGAGTGCAATCAAATTTAAATATTTCATCTATCTATAAATAAATATTCGACTTATGAAACGAATGCTAACTACTATTGGCGTTATTTTATTTATTCAAATTAAAACAGTTGCACAGCAAATAGTGTTTAATGGATTTGTGTATGAACTGAAAGAAGATAATACGGCTATTATAGTTGAGGGAGATGAATCCTTATTTTTACCTGATAGTGTTTTGAAGATTCCTAAAACCATTGTTTACAATGATTCAAAATATAAAGTTACAGAAATAGGTATGTTGGCTTTTATCAATAAATCTGAGATAAAGCAACTAATTATCCCTAAGAGTGTAAAAACTATACATCCAGGCGCCTTTCTTAATTGTATAAATTTAGAGGAAATAGTCTTACCATCAAGGCCTGTCTGGATTGATCTTGTAGCGTTTGATAATACCAAATGGTACAACAACCAACCTGAAGGTATGGCATATATTGGAAACGTTGCATATAAATACAAAGGTGATTGTCCGGAGAAGATAGAATTAAAGTATGGGACAAAAGCAATATCTCCGGGTGCTTTTTATCATTCTGAAGTAGAATTAGAAGAATACAACATTTATATACCTGAAAGAGAATCAGATAATCTGAAGGAATTAATACTGCCAAAAGGTATTGAATATGTTGCAGGTTTACAATTTTCATCAATCACTGCCATCAAATTACCAAAAAGCGTAAGGGAGTTGGGATACGAAACCTTTTTTTGTTGTAATTCTTTAAAAGAGATACATTTGCCTAAACAGTTGAGAATAATTGGTGAAGACTGCTTCTCTGGATGTGAAAATTTAACCTCTGTTCTGCTACCAGAAAAATTAGAGGCAATAAAAGAACATGCATTTCGTAATTGCTTCTCTTTAAAAGAAATAACTATCCCAGATAGGGTTAAAGTTATTCCAAAAGGATTGCTGGAATGTTTGGCATACGTAAGAACCACTCCTGGCGCAAAAACACCACTTTTAACTAAAATTACAATTGGAGAAAATGTTGAGGTAATTGATAAATGGGCTTTCCAGGGAAATGATTTGGAAGAGATTTATTGTAATGCTACCAAACCACCTTTAATAATACATAACGAATCTAATATTAGTTCGGACTGGATAGCCCCTGCAACTTATAGGAGAGATTGTACAGAAGAGATTATTCTGTATGTTCCCAAAGGATGTATTGATGCCTATAAAAAGGCAGATGGTTGGAATATTATTAATAACATTAAGGAGATGTGATACATTTCTAAAAAACATCGTTGAATTCGCTAATTTTACAAAATATCAATAATTATTTTAGGGTGTGACAGCAAATATCACACCTGTTTTTATGTTTTTAAACAGACAATCCATACTTTTGCTCCAAATAAAAAACAAACAAACTATGAAAAAGAAAATTTTTAAAACAATGTGGCTATCATTAATTACAATTATTGCGTTAGTAGGTAATCCAACTGATGCAAAAGCACAAACTGATTTGTCTGATAATAAAACAGGTATTCAGAGTAATACGATTTATCATTATGATGAAAAATCAGGAACATATATGGATTTAAACCGTAATCTTGATGAGATTCCCATAATGCTTATATATGATTCTACTGTTATTGAATTGGACAATGAATTAAATTCAGATATAGACATAAATAAGACAAACTTTTCCCGAAAAGAGTTGGCTTCTATTTTAGGAGTTAAACCTAATCAGGTTAAGGTATATAAAGTGCGAAAAGGAAATAATGCTATTTCAATTTTTGGCTATAGGGCTTTTAATGGTTCTATTGAAGTATTAAGCCCAAAAAAGTATAGACAACTAAAGAAAGAGAGCAAACTATCATCAGTTCTGGATGGATATAATGTTTTTGGAAATAAAGGATCAAAAAAATATATCAAGTTAAATAATTACGATTTTGGTAGCTTTTCAAAAAAAGAGATGAAACTTTATAACGAAGCAAACAGTAGAGTTCAATATGAAATGGGTGATGGGTATATATATATAACAACGAAATCAGCGGATGAAATTAACATCTCACCGGAATTGTTTGATTTGATTAAAAAACGTACTGAAGATTACAATAAAGTTCTAGGTGGAAGTATAAATTGATTGGTTAGAATTTTGTTTTTAGATTTGTATCAGTAATTCGGATTTTCAAACATATTCAAAGGTGAAGATTTACAAGATAACAACATATATAATTTTACTATTTACACTTCTGTCAATAACAGGTTGTGGTGGCAGAAGTGAGTACCGCAGATTGGTGGCACTGGAAAAGGTTTTGGAAAAGAATCCGGATTCTGTGCGCAGTGTGCTATGCGCAATGCCCACTCCTGAAAAAGAGCGTAACAAAGCGTTATATACTGTACTAAAAACACAGGCATACTATAAATGCTATGAACCCGTAACAGATTTTGATAGTGTAATGCTTGAAGCCACTGCATACTATGAAACAAAAAAGAAGAATTATTATGCTGCACTTGCTTATTACACTTTAGGATGTGTATATAAAGAGACCAAAAATAGTGTTGAAGCCATAGATGCTTACCTGAAAGCAAAAGAACGTTTTCCCGATACAATAATTAATTACTATGCAAAAGCAGAAAGAGAACTTAGCATACTGTTTTTGGATTTATCAATGTTGGATGAAGCAAAAGAAGAACTATATAATGGTTACAAAAATGCCGTTCAAATGGGCGAAAACAGACTGATAGGTGATTTTAAATACTATACAGCTACTTACAATATGTACTGCGGTTATTATAATACCGCCGACACATTATTTACCGAATTATTAGCTAATAATGATTGGCAGAAAGATGCCTATTTCCAAAAAGCAAAAATTAGTAATTACCATAAAAACAGTTTTAAACAAGCTCTATACTACATAAACAAAGAGATTGAATTATCGGGAAAAAATCTCTTTGCATCAAGTATCTGTCTGAAAGGCGATATTTATATGTATAACGAAAATTACGATTCTGCATTGTACTATTACAATAAGGTACTGGAATGTAAAAATATAAGCCTTCCGACACATTGTAATACTTATTACCAACTATCACACATAGAAAAGATTAAGGGCAATATGGAACAATATTTTGCCTATAAAGAGCAATATCTGGATTTGAAAGACTCTATTATAGAGATGAGAAACAACAAACGCATAGACAATATAATTCTACGCCATAAAGCAGAATTGGCCGACCTGGAATATAAAAACAGAACAACCACAATGATTATTATTGTTTCTGCAATTCTCTGTTTTATTGCATTGTCTGTTTTTATTGCATATATGTTTGCAAAGAATTGGAAGAGAAAGCAACAGATAAGAATAAACAGAGAAATTGAAAAGATTTCTGATGTAATGAACCGTCTGAGACTGAATAACGCAGAATATAATGGAAATAATTTGAGTGATATTGTAAACAGCTATAATAGTATTTTGGAACAGTGTACCAAACATTTTAAAGAGTCTAATGCATATAATACTCTTACTGAGAATATTTCCAATGAAACTGTTATTATTAAGAACAGGGATTTGATATCTGATTCAATCATGGAGTGTTACAGTTCCATAATTATGAATATGATTGCCGATTTTCAGGGGATAAATCAAACTGAAATTATTACCTGTATTCTGTTCTATTTGGAAATACCAAACGGTACTATTGCTATGCTTGATGGAATATCAAAAGATGCTGTAAGACAACGCAAAAGCAGGATATTGAAAAAATATCCACCGGAACTGCTACAAATTTTCATTAAATCAGCTACCGAATAGAACAGTGTTATTTGCCCTTCAGAATCTTTTTGATGTCGTTTAGTTTGTTCAGAGCCTCTATTGGAGTAAGATTGTTTACATCGGTCTGAAGCAGTTGGTCCCTGATTTGGCATAGTACAGGGTCTTCCAACTGGAAGAAACTCATCTGCATACCTTCACGACTTTTACCTGTTTCTGCTGTTGGTCGGGATATGTTTTTACCATCACTACCGGTCTCCATTTCAGAAAGTATTACTTCTGCACGTTTTACTATGCTGCGAGGCATTCCCGCCATTTCAGCTACATGAATACCGAATGAATGTTCACTACCACCCGGCTTCAGTTTACGCAGGAAAAGTACTTTGCCATCAACCTCTTTTACTGCCACGTTATAGTTGCGAATACGGCTGAACGTGGATGCCATTTCGTTAAGTTCATGATAGTGGGTGGCAAACAGTGTGCGAGCGTGCGCACTATGATGTTCGTGTATATGTTCAACTATAGCCCACGCTATAGAGATACCGTCGTATGTGGATGTGCCGCGTCCCAATTCATCGAACAGTACCAAACTACGCAATGATAGGTTGTTCAGAATATTCGATGCCTCTGTCATCTCTACCATAAAGGTGGATTCGCCTGCCGATATGTTATCGCTGGCACCTACACGGGTAAACACTTTATCTACTATACCTATATGTGCACTTGTAGCAGGTACATACGAACCCATCTGTGCCATTATGGTGATAAGCGCAGTCTGTCTTAACAATGCCGATTTACCGGCCATATTAGGACCGGTTATTATAAGTATCTGCTCTTTTGAAGTATCTACATAGAGATTGTTGGATACATACTCTTCGCCCAATGGTAACTGTTTCTCTATTACAGGGTGACGACCTTCGCAGATATCAAGCGCCAGACTATCATCTACTACCGGACGTATGTAGTTATTTTCTCGTGCCAGAGTGGCAAACGATACCAAACAGTCTAATTGTGCCAAAACAGTGGCATTGGTCTGTATATCTTTTATGTATGGCAATACAGATTGCACCATTTCACCGTATATTCTGTTCTCTATGGCCAGAATCTTATCTTCGGCAGTAAGTATCTGTTCTTCGTACTGTTTCAGTTCTTCGGTTATATAGCGTTCGGCATTTACAAGCGTCTGTTTTCTTATCCAGCGTTCAGGCACTTTATCTTTATATGTATTACGCACCTCTATGTAGTAACCGAATACGTTATTAAAGGCTATCTTCAGATTTGGAATACCGGTCTCTTCCGATTCTCTGTTCTGTATCTGCAGCAGATAGTCTTTTCCTGAATACGATATATTTCTTAAACGGTCCAGTTCTTCATCTACACCATCTGCTATTACCCCACCCTTGTTCAGTAACATTGGAGGGTTCTGACGAATGGTATGTTCTATCTTTTCACATAGTTCACTACATGATTGCAGTTTTTCTGCCAATACAGATAAACCACTCTCTTGCAAAGAACCACATATCTCTTTTATGGGGTCTATACAGCGTAACGCCATATTTAATGAGACCATTTCTCGTGGGTTGATACGCAACACAGCTGCTTTGGATACAAGACGTTCCAAATCGCCTATCTGACAGAGATATTCTTTTAAATCCTCTTCCGTTTGCGGATTACGGAACATTGTATCTACAACATCAAGTCTGGCATTGATAGCTTTGGCATCTTTCAATGGAAAGAGTAACCATCTACGCAACAGACGGGCGCCCATTGGGCTTGATGTTTTATCTATTATCTGTAAAAGTGATTTACCGTCTTCGTTTGAACTGTGTACTAACTCCAGATTTCGAATAGTAAAGGAATCTAATCTTACATATTTATCTTCTTCTATTCGGGAAATGGTTGCTATATGGCCTATGTTGTTATGAAGTGTCTCCTCCAGATATTTGAGTACGGCACCACAAGCTATTATTCCGGTTCGCAAATGATCTACTCCAAAGCCTTTCAAATTCTTTACTTTGAAATGGCGATGCAGTTTATCGGTTGCATACTCTTCTGTAAATACCCAATCGTCTAATTCCTGCAGAAAATATTTACTGCCAAATATCTGTTGGAAGTTCTTTTTGGTATCGCGTTTAATCAATACCTCTTTAGGCATAAAGTTTGCCAAAAGCTTCTCTATGTAGTCGCACTGACCTTGCGATGTTAGAAATTCACCTGTAGAGATATCTAAAAAGGCTACTCCGCAAGCTCCCTTAGCTATGTGAACGGCTGCCAGAAAGTTATTCTCTTTTCCGGTAAGTACATTATCGCCTATGGCAACACCGGGAGTTACCAACTCTGTTACACCACGTTTTACAAGTTTCTTGGTAAGTTTTGGGTCTTCTAACTGGTCACAGATAGCCACACGTCTGCCGGCACGTATCAGTTTTGGCAAATAGGTGTCCAAAGCATGGTGTGGAAAGCCTGCCATCTCCAAAGATTTGGATTGATTGCCATTATTTCGTTTTGTAAGGGTTATACCCAAAATTTCGGCAGCTTCTACCGCATCTTGCGAATATGTTTCATAGAAATCGCCACAACGAAACAGCAAAACAGCATCGGGGTGTTTTGCTTTCAGTTCAAAGAACTGTTTCATCATTGGTGTCTCTGTGGCTTTTTTCTCTGCCATAGATGGTTATTTGTTTGGTATTACTTCTTAATTTTTTTGAAGATACGTTTTCTGAATATGAACAATGTGGCAATAATCCAAAGTACCGATACTATGCCTATAGTTATATATGTGGCTTGTAAACTGTTTGGAGCATATCCCAATACAAGTAATATAGGTAATCCTAATACTACAGCAGGTATGTTTTGCAACACCAGATTGTTTGCTGCTGGTGTTTCGTATTTAGGGTCTATTTCACGCAACAGAATCATACCGTTACTTGCTGTTCCGGTTAGTGTACCAAACATAGCAAAGAATGCTTCGTATTCATATCCTTTGTATAGTTCTTTGCACACCCAATTTATATAGATAAATGTTGCTATAGCACCCAGCAAGCATACTAATAGCAATGGGATTATAAATGATTTCAAGTTTTCAAAGCTGATAGCAGCTGTTCCTGCCACAATCATTATATCAAAGAAGAATCCGCTACTACGGTTTAACAGATAATCGTTCAGATACTCTCTGTGCATTATTTCGCATTTTCTTAAGAACTTTACTATCATTTTCATAAGTGATGCAAACAGAATACCCCAGAAGAAGTTGAATCCCCAAATAAGAGGTTTTATGCTGTTTTCCCACAAATTACCCAAATGCAGACTATTCATAGCCATCATAAACAGATAGACAAACAGATATACAACAAATATCATAGATAATGTTATGGTCAGTTTATCTACCGACTCTGAATGTGGAATATCATTATCGGTTTCGTAATCTTCCATTGTGGTCTTTATACCCTGCTTGTCAGATACAATAGTCAGTTTGCCCTTTTTACGTAGAATATTCATATAGACAACACCCACTACACTGCCTACTATAAAGCCTATAGCCGCAATTGATAATCCAAAGTCTTTTCCCTGGAATGGTAAACCTGATGCCATGGCATGCTCCTGATAGATAGAACCAAAATTAAGTGCCTGACCGGGACCCTGTCCAAAACCCATAGGTAACAACAGACCACCGGCATAGAAGATATTTCCAAACCATTCTGAATCAATGCAATACAAAAACAGAGGAACAGTAATTACCAAACCTACCAATGCCTGAACTATGTATGTGCCTATAGTTAAAACACCTGTCTCTATTACTTTTGTAGTAGAAGTAACACAGGTCTCTTTCTTTACACGAAGTGACATAGCTATAAATCCCAAGGCAAGTGTATGGTAAGTTATTATCTCCATAGTATTTTTGTCTATGAGATCGTTAAAAGAAGGTATTAACTTTAAAAGGAATATCAACAATCCACCTATCAAAGCTGTTGGAATAAGACTGCGGTTCATAAATCCTATTTTACGTCTTATTATGTTACCTATCAGCATAGCTGCTGTTATTATGAAAATTTGGATAAGAAATGTCCAACTGCTGATACTTTCAAATAAACTTGTCATAATTATCTGTTTTTTTTGGCTAATATCTGGCAAAAATAAACCTTTCATTCATTATTTCAGCATTAAAAAGCAATTATTTTGTTAATTAAAAGAGTTAATACCTTGTTCAATAAAGAGAGTGAGCATATTTTTTTAACTTTGCACATTCAAAACTTGTGCAAAAAACAAAAATAAAGATATATATGGAATACGATTTTAAATCGATTGAGCCTAAATGGCGAAAGTATTGGGTAGAGAATAAGACTTATCAGGTTACAGAAGATGAATCAAAACCTAAGTTCTATGTTTTAAATATGTTCCCTTATCCATCGGGAGCAGGACTTCACGTAGGACACCCATTAGGATATATAGCTTCCGACATTTATGCTCGTTACAAACGCCAATGTGGTTACAATGTACTTAATCCTATGGGATACGATGCATACGGTCTGCCGGCAGAACAGTATGCTATTCAGACAGGTCAGCATCCTGCTATTACCACAGAAGCTAATATTAACAGATATAGAGAACAGCTTGATAAAATAGGTTTCTGCTTTGATTGGGACAGAGAAGTTCGCACTTGTGAACCTGGCTACTATCACTGGACACAGTGGGCATTCCAGCAGATGTTCAACAGTTACTACAACAACCACACTTGCAAAGCTGAACCTATAGCTGAATTGATAAGCAAATTTGAAACATCGGGTACAGAAGGTATTAACGCCGCTTGTGGAGAAGAACTTTCATTTACTGCAGAAGAATGGAAGGGTTTCTCAGAAAAAGAGAAATCGGACGTTTTGATGAACTATCGTATAGCTTATCAGGGCGAAACTATGGTAAACTGGTGCCAGGGTTTGGGTACTGTTCTTGCAAACGACGAAGTTGTAGATGGCGTATCTGAAAGAGGCGGATTCCCGGTTGAACAGAAAAAGATGACACAGTGGTGTCTGCGTGTTTCGGCATATTCACAGCGTCTGCTCGACGGATTGAACAACATAGATTGGTCTGAATCAATAAAAGAGACTCAGAAAAACTGGATAGGACGTTCAGAGGGTACTGAAATGCAGTTTAAGGTTAAAGATAGTGATGTAGAATTTACCATCTTTACCACTCGTGCCGACACTATATTTGGTGTTACCTTTATGGTTCTTGCTCCTGAAAGCGAACTGGTGGAGACACTTACCACCGACGAACAGCGTGCAGAAGTTAATGCCTATTTGGCTGCTGTTAAAAAACGTACTGAACGTGAACGTATAGCAGACCGTAGAGTAACAGGTGTGTTCAGCGGTTCTTACGCTATAAACCCACTTACAAAAGAGTCTGTTCCTGTTTGGATTAGCGATTATGTTTTGGCAGGTTATGGTACTGGAGCTATTATGGCTGTACCTGCACACGACAGTCGCGACTATGCTTTTGCTAAACATTTTGGTCTTGAAATACGTCCGCTTATTGAAGGTTGCGATGTATCGGAAGAGAGTTTTGATGCAAAAGAGGGTATTATGGTAAATTCTCCTCGCGAAGAGCAGATGTACGATGGTTGTTTGGTGCTGAATGGTCTTACTGTAAAAGAGGCTATTGCAAAAACAAAAGAGTATGTAAAGGCTAACAACTTAGGAAGAATCAAGGTTAATTATCGTTTGAGAGATGCTATCTTTAGCCGTCAGCGTTATTGGGGTGAACCATTCCCTGTATATTACAAGAACGGTATTCCTTGTATGGTACCTGAATCTTGTCTGCCACTGGAACTTCCTGAAATCAAGGAGTACAAACCTACAGAAACAGGCGAACCTCCACTGGGACACGCTACAAAATGGGCTTTCGATATTAAAACTAACACTGTTGTTGAAAAGAGTCTTATAGATAACGAAACTGTTTTCCCGTTAGAATTGAATACTATGCCGGGATTTGCAGGTTCATCAGCATATTATCTGCGTTATATGGATCCTAAAAACAACACCTGTTTGGTATCTGAAAAAGCAGACAATTACTGGAAATCTGTAGATTTGTATCTGGGTGGTTCAGAACATGCTACCGGACACCTTATATATTCACGTTTCTGGAACAAATTCCTACACGATATAGGTTATAGTGCTGTTGAAGAACCTTTCAACAAGTTGATAAACCAGGGTATGATTCAAGGTCGCAGTAACTTTGTTTACAGAATAAAGGATACTAACACATTTGTTTCATTGGGTCTGAAGGATAAATATGATACTACTCCACTTCATGTTGATGTAAATATTGTAAGCAACGACATTCTTGATTTGGATGCTTTCAGAGCATGGCGTCCTGAATATGCCGATGCACAATTTGAACTTGAAGATGGTAAATATATTTGTGGCTGGGCTGTTGAAAAGATGAGTAAATCTATGTTCAATGTGGTTAATCCTGATACTATCATTGAAAAGTATGGTGCCGATACATTGAGAATTTATGAAATGTTCCTTGGTCCGCTTGAACAGTCAAAACCATGGGATACCAACGGTATAGATGGTTGCCACAGATTTATTCGTAAAATGTGGAATCTATTCTTTGATAACAGAACCGGTGAATATGTTGTTAATGATACTGAACCTACCAAAGAGGAACTGAAATCTATACACAAACTTATAAAGAAGGTATCGGAAGATGTAGAAAACTTCTCTTACAACACATCTGTAAGTGCATTTATGATATGTGTAAACGAACTTACATCGCTTAAATCGCACAACAAACAGGTTCTTGATATTTTAGTAAGACTTGCTGCACCGTTTATGCCTCATATAGCAGAAGAACTCTGGCATACATTAGGACATAACGATAGTGTTTGCAATTCAGAATGGCCTGTATGTAACGAAGAATACCTGAAAGAGGATAGCATTACATATTCAATTTCTTTCAATGGTAAGACCCGCTTTACAATGGATTTCCCTGCTGAAGCTTCAGCTCAAGATATTCAGGATGCTGTTTTAAACAATGAAAAAGCTATTGCTTACATAGATGGCAAACCTATTCGCAAAGTGATAGTAGTACCTAAAAAGATTGTGAATGTTGTTATCTGATAATCTTATCTTTGCCACAAACAACGCCCATAAACTGGACGAAGTTCGTAGTATTTTAGGTAGTAGGTTTACCATTAAGAGCCTTAAAGATATTGGCTGTGATGCAGATATTCCTGAAACAGCCGATACTCTGGAAGGTAATGCACTGATGAAAGCCCGCTTTCTTTACGAAAAGTATGGTGTAGATTGCTTTGCTGACGATACAGGCTTAGAGGTAACTGCTTTAGGCGGAGCACCGGGAGTACATACTGCAAGATATGCAGGAAATCACGATTCGGAAGCCAATATGAATAAACTTCTGAATGAATTAGAGAAAAAAAGTGACCGTTCCGCACAATTTAGAACAGTTATTGCGTTAATAATAGAGGGAAAGGAATTTCTCTTTGAAGGAATTGTAAAAGGAAGTATTGCAAAAGAGAAAGCCGGTGACGGCGGATTTGGATATGATCCTATATTTATTCCTGAAGGTTTTTCACAAACTTTCTCTCAGATGGGAAACGACAGTAAGAACCATATAAGCCATAGAGCTTTGGCTGTAGAAAAATTATATAACTATTTAAACAGTATATGAACAGAGTATTGACAAAGGCAGTATATACCGCAGCTTTGATTGCGGTTATACTACTTTTGCCATTTTCTTATACATCGGCAACCATTCCAACAGGAGAATGGAGAACACACCTTTCTTATTATGATGCAACCAAAAGCCTGAAAGCATTTAACAAAATATTTGTTTTAAGTGCAGGTTCTATCTATTCATTCAGTCCGGAAGATAACAGTCTTTACATTTACGATAAAATAGGAGGTTTAAGTGATACTTATATCTCCAATATTGCATACTGTAATGATGAAGATGTATTATTGCTGATATATTCAAACGGAAATATTGATATTCTTTACCAGGACGAAACTATCTATAATTTTACTGACATAAAGAATAGCAGTATAACAGATAAGACTATTTATGATGTTTATATAGATGGTTCAAATGCCTATTTATCTACTGCATTTGGAGTTGTAATTTTTAATATAGAAAAATTAGAAATTTCAAACAATTACAATTTAGGAACAGATATATTATCGACTGTTGTCAAAGATAACAGTATTATATGTGCCACTAATAACGGATTGTATAAAGGTAGCATAAACGATAATTTGTTAGATAAATCCAAATGGAATAAGATATCGGAAAACATATATATTTCACTGTTTTCTTTTGATGATAAACTTATAGGAAAAGATAAGAGTAATACTATTTGTGAAATTAATGTTGATAATGGAACTAATTCTGTTATCACAAATAATGCACTTATAGCTAATTACAATGATAATAAACTACTGGTATATAATGGTTCAGAATTATTTGTATATAATTCATTATCAGATTATTACTCTTATAATTTAATAGACGATAATATAAATCATCTATTTATAGAAGATAGTAAATTGTGGATAAGTCAGGGTTATAAAGGATTAACAGAGTTTTCTGTTGTGGAAAACAATTTAGTTTGTAACAGGTACAAAATTTTACCGGATAGTCCCAGAAGAAACTATTCACATTACATTACTTTTTCCGGAGAAGATAAAATGTTAATGGTGGGTGGTACTCATAACTATTCCAATATTGAATATGAAGGAACAGTTATGATTTACAATAATAACAGATGGAGTTATCTTGATGATGATATATCTTCCAAAACTGGTGTAAAATATATTAACCTTACATCTATAGTAGAAGATCCAAAAGAGGAAAATCACTATTTTGTAGGTTCCGGAAGACATGGATTATATGAATTTAAAGATAATAATTTTTATAAATTACATACCTATAATAATAGCGGACTTACTACTATTATTCCTGCAAATCCTAAAAACTATGTTAGCGTAGATGGACTTAAATATGATAATAGTGGAAATCTTTGGATGGTTAATAACGAAATAGATACCATTATTAAAATTATGAAACCTGATGGAAGTTGGAAAGGTTTATATTATCCGGAAATATCAGGTCTTCCTACTTTTAGAAAATTAGATTTTGACAAAGATGGCAGAATTTGGACTAATTCATCAAGATATAAAGCAGGAATGTTCTGTTTAGACATAAATAATACATTAGATAACAATAATGATGATAAACATAAATTTGTAGGTCCTACATTTACTAATCAGGATGGAGTATCTGAAATAATAAATGATATTTTCTTCTTTGAATTTGATAAGAATGGAGAGATGTGGTTAGGTACTGACAGAGGTATTTTTGTTCTTAGAGAACCTGAAAAATTTCTATCCAGTGATAAAGTAATATTTGAAAGAGTAAAAATACCAAGAAACGATGGTACTAATTTAGCCGATTATCTTTTAAATGGAATTTATACTACTGCTATATGTATAGATGATGCTAATAGAAAATGGATAGGTACACAAAATAATGGAGTATTTTTACTTTCTGAAGATGGAAAAGAGACTATTCATCATTTTACAGAAGAGAATAGCCCATTACTATCCAATTATATTCAAACTATTGCTATAAATTCCTCTACAGGTTCTGTTTTCTTTGGAACAAGTCTTGGACTTATAGAATATGGTGGCGATGCTACAGAGCCTGAAAAAAGCCTTTCTGAAAGTAATATTGAAGTATATCCAAATCCTGTTAATCCTGATTTTGATGGACCTGTTACTATAAAAGGAATGTCAGATAAATGTACTGTTAGAATAGTATCGGCTTCCGGTTCTCTTATATATCAAGGATATTCAAATGGTGGAACATTTACCTGGAATGTAACAGATAGAAATGGTAATAGAGTATCATCAGGAATATATCATGCTATTATAACCGATTTGAATAATTCCAAATCAACATCTGTCAGTATAACAGTTATAAGATAATATTATATAGTTTTATTTTTATATCTCTTATTTATTATGATTATTATATCCTGTTGAAACTGTTGATATTTTTTTGAAGTTTTTTTCATAATAAAGTTATAAACTTTTTTAGAATGTATTAAACAAAATATTAACAGTTAAAAGTAATGATTTATAGATTAATAGAAAGTTATACACATAGTTGTTAATAATGTAAAAGTTAATAAATAAAGGCTGTTGTTAGTGTTTATAAACTGTTAAAAAAATATTATAAGATTTATAGTAATTAACAGCTGTTTTTAAAATGTTTTTATAATTGGTTATCGATATTTATTTACCAAAAAAGTTACTCTGTTTTTATTTAAAATTTATCAACCATAAAAAATGGAGTTATCAACATGTTTTTTTAGATATCAACATACTTATGCACAGCAAAAATGTACTTTGTAAGAGATAAAAAGAGTACTTTTGTAATGCATAAGGCTATTACAAATTATAATGATATGAGAAAATTAGAAGTATCGGAATTAAATAGAATAGATAAGGAATCGTTTATAGAGAGTATTAAACTGCCTGTAACAGTAATTCTTGATAATGTGAGAAGTCTGCATAATGTAGGATCTGTATTTAGAACTTCCGATGCTTTTAGAATAGAAAAGATATATTTGTGTGGTATTACTGCTACTCCGGAAAATTCATTGACAGAGATTCATAAAACAGCTTTGGGTGCAGAAGAATCTGTAGAATGGGAATATTCAGCCGATACTATCCGCGTGGTGCAAGACTTAAAAAGTAAAGGTTACACCATTATATCTATAGAACAGGTTGAAGGTAGCATTATGCTTAACAATTTTATAGCCGATACCTCTGCAAAATATGCTCTTATACTTGGTAACGAAGTTAAGGGTGTACAGCAGCAAGTAGTAGATATTTCCGATATCTCTATAGAGATACCCCAATATGGTACAAAACATTCATTAAATGTTTCTGTATCGGCAGGAATAGTACTGTGGGAATTTGCCAAACAGTTAAAAGATATAATTGTTTAGTGTGCTTCTAACCAATTTTTACCCCAACCGTAATCGGCAACAAGAGGTATTGACATAGGATAAGCATTTTGCATCTCTTCCAGTACTATGTTTTTTACTATCTCTTCTTCTCCTTTTACTACGTTAAAGTTTAATTCATCGTGTACTTGCAGTATCATAGTAGATTTAATATTCTCTTTCATAAATCTATTGTAGATACCTATCATTGCTTTTTTAATAATATCTGCAGCACTACCTTGAATAGGAGCATTTATGGCATTTCTTTCAGCAAATCCGCGTACAATGGCATTACCCGATGTTATATTTGGCAGATAACGTTTTCTATGTAGTACAGTCTCTATATATTGTTTCTCTTTAGCTTTTTCAATAGACAGATCCATATACTGTTTTATACCGGGATATGTTTTGAAATAGTTATCTATAAGTTCTTTAGCCTGTGCTCTGTTTACACCCATTCTTTCTGCAAGTCCAAATACTGATATACCGTATATGATTCCAAAATTTGCAGTTTTAGCTTTACTTCTTTCAGACTTTGTAACCTCTTCAATAGGTTTACCAAATACTTTGGCTGCAGTGGCTGCGTGAATATCGTTACCTTGATTAAAATCTTCAATCATATTGGCATCTCCGCTGAGATGTGCCATAATTCTAAGTTCTATTTGTGAATAGTCGGCAGAAAAGAAAGTACAACCTTCATCCGGTATAAACGCTTTTCTTACCTCCTTTCCATCTTCATCTCTGATAGGGATATTTTGCAGGTTTGGATTGCTTGAGCTTAATCTGCCGGTAGCTGTTACTGTTTGATTAAATGATGTATGAATTTTACCTGTCTGTTTGTTAATAAGCAGCGGTAGTGCATCAACGTATGTACCAAGCAGCTTTTTAAGTCCACGATATTGCAGTATTTTATCTATAATAGGATGATTATATCTTAATCCTTCCAATACCTCTTCTGATGTTACATACTGTCCGGTTTTAGTCTTTTTAGCTTTCTCTACTATCTTAAGTCTGTCAAATAGTACTTCGCCTACCTGTTTGGGCGATAATATATTAAATTCTACACCTGCCAAAGAGAATATATCCTTTTCTATGGACTTCATTCTGCCGTTAAAAACTTCTGATGTCTCTTTGAGTGATACAGTATCTATTCTTACACCATTCTTTTCCATATAGGCCAGAACTTTTACCAGCGGCATCTCTATTTCATTGAATAGAGTGTATGTGCCATCTTTTTTAAGTTCAGCTTCAAGTATATTTTTTAATTGTAGTGTAATATCGGCATCTTCGCAAGCATATTCATATACCTGTTCCGGAAAGAGATTTGCCATATTGCCCTGATGCTTTCCTTTTTCTCCTATCAGTTCTTCTATATGGATGGTTTTATAATTCAGGTATATTTCGGCCAGATAATCCATACCATGGTGTAATTCAGGTTGCAACAGATAATGGGCTATCATAGTGTCGAACATTTTTCCCTTAACATCTATTCCCAAATTTGAAAGAACCAAAATATCGTATTTGATGTTCTGTCCAATTTTCAAAATTGTTTCGTCTTCCAAAACATTTTTTACTATTGACACTATTTCTCTGTTTTTTTCTTCGTCGGCGGTAATTGGAATGTAAAAAGCTTCGTGTTCTTTAATGGAAAAGCTTATTCCTACCAAATTTGCAGAAATTGGGTTGATACCCGATGTCTCTGTATCAAAACAGCAAAATTTGGTATCTAAAATTTTTGCACATAACTGTTTTACATCTTCTACATTATCAACCAGATAGTAGTTGTGGTAAGTCGATTTTATGTCGCTGAGATTTGAATTTTTGAAAAGATCTGTATCGTTATCCACAAAAACATCAAACAAATCGCCACTAAAACCATCATTTTTTGGTGTTGTTGGTTTGTTGTCAGTAATAGTTGTAATGTTACTGCTCTCTCTTTCGGCAAGTCTGTTTATTAGTGTTCTAAATTCAAGTTCAGTGAAAAGTTCCTTAATTCTTTTCAAATCGGGTTTTTTCACTTTCAACTTTTCCATATCAAGTTCTATAGGAACATCTCTTCTTATGGTGGCAAGTAGTTTACTGAATTCTATCTTTTCTCTGTTCTCTTCTATCTTGCCTTTTAACGATCCTTTTAATTTATCAGTGTTTGCAAGTATGTTTTCAATGTTGCCAAATTCAGCTATCAACTTTTGAGCTGTTTTGGGTCCTACTCCCGGACAACCGGGAATGTTATCGGAACTATCGCCCATCAATCCAAGCAAATCTATTATCTGGCAGGTATCTGTTATTTCATATTTTTCCTTTACCACTTGCGGAGTCATAACCTCATATCCTGTATCTCCGTATCGTGGTCTATATACAAACGATGTGTTTGATACCAATTGGCAGTAGTCTTTGTCCGGGGTAAGCATATATGTCTCTATTCCACCCTTTTCATCGGCCTTTTTAGATAATGTTCCTATAACATCATCGGCTTCGAATCCGGCTACTTCTAAAATAGGAATATTGTATGCTTTGATAATCTCCTTGATGACAGGCACAGATTCTTTAATAGTTTCCGGTGTCTCTTCTCTTTGAGCTTTGTACTCTTTATATAGTTCATGACGGAAAGTACCTCCTGCAGGATCGAAAGCCACCCCAAGATGGGTAGGTCTCTCTTTTGCTATAATCTCTTCTAATGTATTGACAAATCCCAAAATGGCAGATGTATTCTGTCCTTTGGAATTTATACGCGGATTCTTAAAGAAAGCGTAGTATGCTCTGTATATAATTGCGTATGCATCGAGTAAAAATAACCTTTCCATCTTTTCTTTTTTGCGATTACTATTGTGGAGTAAAAGTACTGATTTTTTTTCATTTTACACTCTTGCTACTCTCTAAAGAGTTCTACATATACCCTATTAAGCACTTTGTATAGGTAAAAAAAACGGAAACTGCTTTTTCTTTCGCTTGTCTTGCACTACCTTTGCACTACTGTAATATCGTTCAATAGAGATGACAAATCAGGATTTAATAGTATTACCGGTACAAGATGAGTTCTCTAAATTCAGAACTTATTATACATCATTGTTTACCAATAAAGTATCTTCTGTAGATGTATTGTTAAAGTTTCTTGCAGAGAGAAAAGGTAAGATGATGCGTCCGTTATTGGTATTGCTTACTGCTAAATGTTTTGGAACGGTTCCTGAAAGTGTTTATCATCTTGCTGCCTCTATAGAGTTATTGCATCAGGGCAGTCTGATTCACGATGATGTTATAGACGAAAGCGATAAACGTCGTGGTAAGGAATCAGCAAATGCTATTTACGATAATAAACTTGCCGTGCTAATGGGTGATTACGTAGTTTCTATGGGATTAAAAGAGATTACTGCCACCGGCGATGTTCGTTCTGTTGATACAATATCTTCTCTTATAGGTACTCTTTCTGAAGGCGAAATAATACAGCTTGATGCGCTAAATCTGTCCAATTTATCGGAAGAATTATACTTTGATATAATTACAAAAAAGACAGCTTATCTGTTTGCTGCTGCAGCTGAAATGTCTGCTTATTTGTCTGGAGCAAATTTGGATGAGGTGGAAAATATGCGTAGGTTGGGAGAAATTATAGGTCTTTGTTTCCAAATTAAAGATGATATTTTTGATTACCATCAATCTACTGAAATAGGTAAACCTTTTGGTAACGATTTACGCGAAGGAAAGTTTACTCTTCCGGCTATTTATGCCCTTACAAACAGCGATAGAGATTGGTCTTTATATGTACAGAATGTACGTTCTTTATCTGCAACTCAGGATCAAATAGAAGAGATTACAAATTATACCATAGCAAATGGCGGTATAGAGTATGCAGAAGCTAAAATGCAGGATTTAAAAAAGCAGGCAATCAGTCTGTTGCCTGCCCATATTTCCAATGATTTGAGACAGGCTTTCATAACCTATCTCGATATTATTATCAACAGGAAGAAATAAGTGATTCCAAAAGGTTGTCAAACAATCTGCTTGCTCCTATTCTGAATAACTTGTTGTTAAGCCACTCTTTTCCAAGTACGTTATTTACAATGCTGTAATACAGTAGAGCATCTTGTGTTGTGCTTATACCTCCGGCAGCCTTAATACCTATCTTTTTGCCCGTTTCATCGTAATATTCTTTAATAGCTTTACACATTACAAAGAACGATTTTGGATCTGCTCCAGTTACCTCTTTACCTGTAGAAGTCTTAATAAAGTCGGCTCCTGAATACATAGCAAGTATAGATGCTTTCTTTACGTTTTCCAAATTTTGCAATGCTCCACACTCTATAATTACTTTCAGAGTCTTTTCTTTGCAAATCTCTTTCAGTTCTTCTGTTTCGTTACAGATATATTCGTAGTCTCCATTTAGGAATTTACCTACGTTCTGAACTATGTCTATCTCTTCTGCTCCGTCCAAAAGTGCCAAAGATGCTTCTGCAATTTTTACCTCAGTGAATGTTTGTGACGATGGAAAACCGCCTGCAACGCAGCAGGTTTTTACCTTATCTGCTTCTAACGATTCACTTACAACCGATGCAAAATTTGGATATACGCAGATAGATGCTACAGATGGTATATCGGGATGTTCATCATCCAGATGATTTATTTTTTCCACCATTTGTAATACACTCTCTTCATTATCTGTAGGTTTAAGTGTGGTTAAATCTATTAGGCTGATAATCTCTGCAATAACGCTTCTGTTTGCAAGTTTTTCAGCATCGTTTTTTGCCATTTCAACGGCATTTTCTACAGCTTTTTCGTCAATGGAAAGGTCGTATTTTGACAACGCTTCATTGTAACGATCTTGTGAAATTTCAAAATCTTCCATATTTATTCTTTGTTTTTTGTATCCATTATTATTGTTACAGGGCCATTGTTTAATAATGACACTTTCATATCTGCTCCAAATATACCCGTTTCAACAGTTTTTCCCAATTCCATCGATAATTTTTCACAAAAATCAATGTACAATGGTTTAGATATCTCAGGTCTTGCTGCTTTAATATAAGAGGGTCTGTTGCCTTTTTTGGTTTGAGCCATCAGTGTAAATTGGCTGATAGCAAGTATATTGCCATCTATCTCTTTAATAGATTTGTTCATTACTCCGTTTTCGTCGTCAAAGATACGCAGATTTACAATTTTTTTGCACAGCCAATCTATATCTTCTGCATTATCTGCCTCTTCAATACCAATCAATAGAAGTATTCCCTCTCCTATCTTGCCGCATATTTTGTTTTCAACCTCTACCGATGCTTCGGTTACTCTCTGTATAACTGTTCTCATTTTTCAATATTGTTTCTCCACTCTATAATTATAGCTGTTTTGCTCTTTCCTATAACTTCTGTAAGTTCTGTTTCTGTTGCCTCTTTAATACGTTTTATACTCTTGAATTTCTTAAGCAAAAGTTCACTTGTTTTATCTCCAATTCCCTTAATATCAGCAAATTCCGATGATAATTGTCTCTTACTGCGTTTCTTTTTGTGGAAACTGATTGCTACTCTGTGAACCTCTTCTTGCATCTGTTCAAGCAGGCGGAAAAGTTCCGAATCGGCTTTTACGCCTACTTCCATCTGTGGAAAGCCAAACAGTAGTGCAGATGTTTTATGATGATTGTTCTTTACTAATCCTGCTATATTTATGTTAATGTGCAGATTATCAATTACTTCCTTTGCGATTGACATCTGTCCCTTACCACCATCTACTATTACTAAATCCGGTAATTTACTACCCTCTTCTATCATCCTGGAATATCGTCTGTACATAACTTCGTACATAGATGCATAGTCGTCTCCCCCACTCTCTTCTTTAAGATTGTATAGTCTGTACTCCTTTTTTACAGGTTTACCGTTTTTATATACAACGCATGCTGCTACGGCATCGCTTCCAGATATGTGTGAATTATCAAAACACTCTATATGCAGTGGTAGTTTATCTATTTTGAGCAGGTTTTGCAACTCTTTAAGTATTCTGGTCTGTTTCTGTTCCGGATTCAGTTTATCAGATCTCTTCAGTCTGTCTGCTCTATACTGTTTTACATTTAGAATAGATAGATCTAATAGTTTCTTTTTCTCCCCTTTTTGCGGAACAACCCACTCTACCCCATCTATCTCTACAGATGGTTTAAATGGCACAATAACCTCTTTTGCTCTGCTTTTATACCTTGTTCGCATCTCTGCAAAGCCTGTTAGCAGCATATCTTCTATGGTTTCATCAAGTTTTCTTTTGTATTCAAAGGTAAAAGCCTGATTTATGCAACCATTAGACAAGTGCATATAGTTTACAAAAACAACTTCTTCGTCTTCTTCTACAGAATATACATCTATATTATCTAAATTTCCGCTTACTACCTGACTTCTCTCTGTAAATGCAGTTAGAGTAAGATATTTCTCTTTTAGAACTTGTGCTTTTTCAAAATTTAGCAGAGCTGACTCCTTTTTCATCTCCTCTACTATATTTTTGCTTAGTTCTATGGTTCTACCCTTAAGAATTTCTCTAATTTCAGATATCTCTTTTCCATACTCTTCTTTACTTTGTAGCCCTATACAAGGCGCTTTACACCTTTTTATATGATATTCCAAACACTCTTTGTAATTTCCTTTTTGAATATCGTTTTCGTTTATAGAAAGTTTGCAGGTTCTTATGTTGTAAACTTCTGAAATAAGGTTCAAAAGTGCGTTCAGAGTACCTACGTGGCTATATGGACCATAATATGAGCTTCCGTTTCTTACTATATTTCTGGTTTTGAAAACTCTGGGAAATGGTTCGTTTGTTATACAGATAGATGGATATGTTTTGTCGTCTTTTAGTAAAATGTTATACTTTGGCTTGTATTTCTTTATAAGATTATTTTCAAGCAACAGTGCATCCCATTCGTTATTTACTACAATGTATTTAATGTCGGCTATCTGTTTTACCAGTAATTTTGTTTTGTTGGTTTGCTGTTCTTTTAAAAAATATGAAGAGACTCTTCTTTTCAGGTTCTTTGCTTTTCCCACATAGATAACCTGACCGGAACTGTTTAAATATTGGTAACAGCCGGGTTTTTCAGGAAGACTCTGAACAATAGGTTTTAATATTTCTTCGTAATATACGTTCTCTTTCATGTTCCGTCTTGTTCAAGCCAATCTCTATGATGTGGACTTTTTATTAAATGTTCCACGTGGAACAATTTGTTTTATCTGTTCATTAAAACAAGCAGTACATTTATGTCGCTTGGCGATACTCCGGGTATTCTGCTTGCTTCTGCCAGAGTTTCAGGATTTATTCTGGCAAGTTTCTGTCTTGCTTCGGTTGACAGCGATTGCAATGAATTGTAATCAAATTTATCCTTTATGCGAATATCTTCAAGTCTTTTCATTTTGTTTGCTATCAATCTTTCTCTGCTTATGTAGCCACTGTATTTAACAGCTATTTCAGCGGCCTCAATAATCTCTTCTTTGCGTGCATTTTCTACTTTGTCAAGTTCTGCTTTTAGAGCTTTAACATGTTCCGAAATGTTGCTCAGAGTTATCTGTGGCCTGTTTATTAGGTCAAACAGTTTACAGCCTTCTTTAAGTGGTGTGGTTCCTAACTGTTCCAATGCACCGTTTATAAGAGCCGGTTTTATTGAATAGGTTTTACAGAATTCTATAATATGATTTACCTGTTCAAGCTTGCTCTTCATTCTGTTATATCTTTCTGTAGTAGCAAGTCCTGCATTGTAAGATTTTTCAGTAAGTCTGATGTCAGCATCGTCCTGTCTTAGCAGAATTCTGTATTCAGCTCTCGATGTGAACATTCTGTATGGTTCATCTACGCCTTTGTTTATGAGGTCATCAATAAGTACACCTATATATGCTTCGTCGCGTCCTAAAGTGAATGGGGTACCACCATGGCAGTTTATGTGAGCATTGATACCTGCAATAATTCCTTGTCCTGCAGCCTCTTCGTAACCCGTTGTGCCGTTTACCTGACCTGCCATAAACAGGTTCTTTATAACTTTAGATTCAAGGTTGCGTTTTAGTTGTGTGGGGTCAAAATAGTCATATTCTATTGCGTAACCCGGTCTATATACCACCAGATCCCTAAAAGCGGGTATCTCTTTTAATGCTCTAATCTGTATATCCATGGGCATTGATGATGAGAATCCGTTAAGGTACATTTCGTTTGTATCTTCGCCTTCGGGTTCAAGGAACAGCTGGTGTTGTTCTCTGTCTGGGAATGTAACCAGTTTTGTCTCTATGCTTGGGCAGTAACGTGGGCCTATGCTCTGTATTTGTCCATTGTAGAGTGGGGAATCCTTCAATCCTGAACGCAGAATGTCGTGTACCTTGCTATTTGTAAAACAGGTCCAGCAGCATAACTGTTTCAGTTGGGTAGGGGAGTCCATGAATGAAAAACGGTGGAAATCGTTCTCTCCGTCCTGACGTTCCATCTCTTCAAAATGTACGCTACGCTTGTCTATTCTTACGGGAGTGCCGGTTTTCATCCTTCCTGCTGTTATTCCATGTCTGGTTATGGATTCGGTAAGCATATATGAAGCCGGTTCGGCTACTCTACCTCCGGGTATCTGTACGCTTCCTACGTGCATAAGTCCATTTAGGAATGTTCCGGCTGTAATAATTAGGCATTTACAACGGAATGTTGCTCCTAAAAGAGTCTTAACTCCTTGAATTTCACCGTTTTCTACAATAACTTCGGTGGCAGTGTCTTGCCAAATATTCAGATTTTCCTGGTTTTCAAGTACGTTTCTCCAAGCCCAGATAAATTTGCCTCTGTCGCATTGGGCTCTTGGACTCCACATAGCAGGTCCTTTCGATCTGTTTAGTATTCTAAACTGTATAGCAGTTCTGTCAGTAACCAAACCGGTATGTCCTCCAAGTGCATCTATTTCCCTGACTATCTGCCCTTTAGCTATACCGCCTATAGCTGGATTACAACTCATCTGTCCTATCTTGTTCATATCAATGGTTATAAGACAGGTCTTTGAACCCATTTGGGCGGCAGCAGCGGCGGCTTCGCATCCGGCATGACCGGCACCTACAACTACTATGTCGTACTTAAATTCCATCTCTGTTAAATAAAGTAGTGCAAAAGTAGCACATTTTGTCTATTTGAAAAACAATTAACATCATATAGTTGTTGTGTTAAAAATGAAAAAATGTATCTTTGCAGAATATTAGATTATTAATATAAACTAAATAACAACAAATTTTAAACTTTATGTGGTTAATTAATTCATCCATCGGAAGAAAGTTGGTGATGAGTGTTTCAGGATTGGGTCTTATCCTTTTCCTGACATTTCACATGGCGATGAACGCTGTTGCACTCTTCTCAGGCGAAGGGTACAACATGGTGTGTGAGTTTTTGGGAGCAAACTGGTATGCACTTGTTGCAACTGTAGGTTTGGCAGCTCTCGTAGTTATTCACATTGTGTATGCTTTCATACTGCAGATTCAGAATCGCAGAGCTCGCGGTAGCGAACGTTATGCAGTAACTGCAAAACCAAAAGGTGTTGAGTGGGCTTCACAGAATATGTTGGTACTTGGTATCATCGTAATCTTGGGTCTTGCATTACATTTGGTACACTTCTGGTCAAAGATGCAGCTTACTGAAATTGTTGGCGGACACGAAGCTTTGGTTTACCAGGGCATGTCAATTGCTCCAACAAATGGTGCTGCACTTATCGCTATCAATTTCTCAAATCCATTGACAGTTGCTATCTATGTAATATGGTTGGCAGCAATTTGGTTCCACCTTTCACATGGTTTCTGGAGTGCTTTGCACACTATCGGTTGGAATGGTAAGAACTGGATTAAACGTCTTGAGGTTATCAGCAATGTTTATACCACTATCATCGTTATCGGCTTTATTGCCGTTCCTCTGTTGTTCCTTGCACAGAGCCTGATAGATTCAAACTTTGTTTTGGAGTATGTAAAGAGTACTTTATAATTTGAAAATCGTCAATAATTTATGGCTACAATAGATTCAAAAATTCCGGAAGGACCATTAGCAGAAAAATGGACCAACTATAAGGCTCATCAGAAATTGGTGAACCCTGCAAACAAACGTAAACTTGATATCATCGTTGTAGGTTCAGGTCTTGCAGGTGCATCTGCAGCAGCTACTTTAGGTGATTTGGGTTTCAAAGTGAAATGTTTCTGTATTCAAGATTCTCCACGTCGTGCTCACTCAATTGCAGCACAGGGTGGTATCAATGCAGCAAAGAACTATCAGAATGACGGTGACTCTGTATATCGTCTTTTCTACGATACTATAAAAGGTGGTGACTATCGTTCACGTGAAGCTAACGTATATCGTTTGGCAGAAGTTTCTAACAATATCATTGACCAGTGTGTAGCACAGGGTGTTCCTTTTGCACGCGAATATGGTGGTACATTGGCTAACCGTTCATTCGGTGGTGCTCAGGTATCGCGAACATTCTATGCCCGCGGTCAAACCGGACAGCAGCTGTTGTTAGGTGCTTATTCAGCACTCAGCTATCAGGTAAATCAGGGTAATGTTGAACTGTTCACACGTTGCGAAATGCTTGATTTGGTTCTTGTTAAGGACGAAAACGGTAAAGAACGTGCACGTGGTATCATCTATCGTGATCTTGTAACAGGTGAAATTAAGCGTTGTTCAGCACACGCAGTAGTTATTGGTACTGGTGGTTATGGTAATGCTTACTTCTTGTCAACAAACGCTATGGGTAGTAACGGTTCTGCTGCTATGCAGTGCTATCGTAAAGGTGCTTGGTTTGCTAACCCTGCATTTGCACAGATTCACCCAACTTGTATTCCTGTTCATGGTGACAAGCAGTCAAAACTTACTTTGATGTCTGAATCACTGCGTAACGACGGTCGTATCTGGGTTCCAAAGAAGTTAGAAGATGCTAAGGCACTTCAGGCAGGTACAAAGAAACCTAACGATATTCCTGATGAAGACAGAGATTTCTATCTGGAGCGTCGTTATCCTGCATTTGGTAACCTGGTTCCTCGTGACGTTGCATCACGTGCAGCAAAAGAGCGTTGCGATAAGGGCTTTGGTGTAAACAACACCGGTTTGGCAGTATTCCTGGATTTCAAATATGCTATTCAGCGTCTTGGTAAACAGGCTGTTGCAGACAGATATGGTAACCTGTTCGATATGTACGAAGAGATTACAGACGATAATCCATACGAGACACCAATGATGATCTTCCCGGCTATCCACTATACAATGGGTGGTATTTGGGTTGACTACGAACTACAGACTTCAATCCCAGGTTTGTTTGCTATTGGTGAATGTAACTTCTCAGATCACGGTGCTAACCGTCTTGGTGCTTCTGCTCTTATGCAGGGTCTTGCCGACGGTTACTTTGTATTGCCATACACAATCCAGAACTATCTTGCAGATCAGATTCAGGTTCCACGTTTCAGCACAGATCTTCCTGAATTCGAAGCTGCAGAGAAAGCTGTTAAGGATAAGATTGAAAAGATTATGGCTATCAAGGGTTCACGTTCTGTTGACTCTATCCATAAGGAACTTGGTCACATTATGTGGGAATATGTTGGTATGGGACGTACAGAACAGTCTCTAAAGACCGCTCTTGCAGAATTGGAGAAGGTAGAAAAGGTATTCTGGTCCGATTTGCGTGTAGTAGGTGTTGCCGATACATTGAATGTTGAACTTGAAAAGGCTCTACGTCTTCTTGACTTTATTGAAATTGGTAAGTTGATGGCTTACGATGCATTGAACCGTGAGGAGTCTTGTGGCGGCCACTTCCGCGAAGAACATCAGACTCCGGAAGGCGAAGCACTGCGTCATGATGACCAGTTCTCATACGTGGCTTGTTGGGAATTCCAAGGTGAAGGTAAATCACCTGAATTGCTGAAAGAGCCTCTGAACTATGAGTATATCAAGGTACAAACACGTAATTACAAGAATTAATAAACTGCATTCATTATGGAAAAAAATATAAGTTTTACACTGAAAGTATGGCGTCAGAGAGGCCCAAAAGAGAAAGGTGCTTTCAAAGAGTATAAGATGCAGGATATACCTACCGATACCTCTTTCCTTGAAATGCTTGACATTCTCAACGAACAGTTGGTAAACAAAGGTGAAGAGCCTGTAGTATTTGATCACGACTGCCGTGAAGGTATCTGCGGTATGTGTTCACTTTATGTAAATGGTCACCCACACGGACCTTCAACAGGTGCAACAACCTGTCAGCTTTATATGCGTAAGTTCAATGATGGCGATGTAATCACAGTAGAACCTTGGCGTTCAGCCGGTTTCCCTGTTATCAGAGACCTTATGGTTGACCGTGGTGCATACGATAAGATTATGCAGGCAGGTGGTTATGTATCTATCAACACCGGTGGTGTTCCTGACGGTAATGCAATTCCTATCTCGAAAGAGAAGGCCGATTTGGCTATGGACGCAGCTTCTTGTATTGGTTGCGGTGCTTGCGTAGCAGCTTGTAAGAATGGTTCTGCAATGTTGTTTGTAAGTGCTAAGGTTAGCCAGTTGGCACTTCTTCCACAGGGTCAGGTAGAGGCAGCACGTCGTGCAAAAGCTATGTTGGCAAAGATGGACGAACTTGGATTTGGTAACTGTACCAACACTCGCGCTTGCGAAGCTGAATGTCCAAAATGTATCTCTATCAGCAATATTGCTCGTTTGAACCGCGAATTTATTAGCGCAAAGTTCAAAGATTAATACGCTAAATAGTAGCATATATTTAATAGGTGGGTGTGCTTTTGAATAAGTGCACCCGCTTTTTTTCTTCTTATTTACTCTATGCTTTGTAACTAGTTTTGCAAAAATAGATACTATTTTTTGCAATAAGTTGAAAAAGAACTATCTTTGCACCGCAGAAATGTCTGACTGGTCTGCTCGAATGGTGGAATGGTAGACACGAGGGACTTAAAATCCCTTGGCCATAACCGGCTGTGCGGGTTCGAGTCCCGCTTCGAGCACCGAAAAAATCCCTAAATATTTGAGAAATCAATATTTAGGGATTTTGTTTTTCTGATTCAATGCGCGTCGTACCTCTGACAATTATATTTTTAAATTTTTCTTCATAAACATGAATTTAATTTTTAATCTTGTACTTTTGTTTGGGATGGTTTGGTGTACCAGGGTATAGCATTTCTATGGTTTTTTCTTTTAACATACGCGGAATAATGTGGTTGCGAAGATATTTATAATTTTTACCAACACGTAAGGCAATGTCTTCTAATGAAATCCATTCTCTGCAAACTACTCTTATTAATTCATTCATTTGTTGATTGGACAGTCTCTTTTTTGATGAGGTTGCCACATTATTCTCTGAGGTTGCCACATTATTCTCCGAGGTTGCCACATTACTTCCCAAGCTTGCCATATTAGTTCCTGGGCTTGTTATAGAGAATAAGTTATTGCTACTCTTCTCAGGAAGATAATATTTCATACCTCTGCCATATCCTTGAGAAACGAGTAGTCCATTTTGACACATACGTTTCAACAACTCAGATATTTGTCCTTTATGTAAATTAAGAGAATAACGTAATCTTTCATTTGTAACACTACCTTCATCACATGTTAAAGCTAAAACAGAAAAGACTTCATGCTCAAAACTATTTGTTATGCTTCCAAACTTTTCCTCTAATTTTAATTTTACATTCTCTGAAAGTAAAGATTCCATTGGCATAATCAGCTCAACTTTATCAGGTTTTTGATGTTCATCTAACATTGGTGCTCTCCAGTTGGATTCTTTCCAACCTTTTAAGATTTTGTCTGTACCACTTCCAGCCTTTTCTGCTACACCTAACATTGAAAACATTTTCTGTAGCGATTTATTGCGGCATACACTTTCACCTCCAGAATAATATTGTTCTTTTGAAACCAACATAGTACCGGGATTTGAAAACACAAAAGCATTTGTATTGTGCTTAACAACAAGCGAAGCATCTTCTGTATAATCGGCATGCACACATAGATTAATTAGAGCTTCTCTGACAGCTATATGAGCTGGTGTTTCATCCTTGCGAGTGTTGCCTTCCAACTTAAAAGGTTTAGGCAATACCGATTGTAATCTTGGTAAAACTCTCTGATAAAAGTTAAATAAGTTGGCCTCCCAAGTACCATCTGCACATATTCGGTTTGTCCATCTCACGTTTTCATCTTCAGTGAGATGTTCACGATAGTCAGGGAAAAAGTTTGGAGTACATTCAGGATCTGTAATAGATTCGTTTTTGCCAAACATAAGTAATCCTGCAACAGTAAAACCTTCTTCACCTGTATCTCTGTCTTTACGGTATCCACCAAGTTTTTTTAGTAAATCCAATTCATTGAGTGTCAGCCACGGGTGATCAGGGGAAGAAATACTAAATTTCTGGCGATATGCTTGGATTGTCTCCTTATCAATATCATCCATCGTATAATTCTTCAGTATGCGACTATCAGCTGGATGCTTTTCATCCGCATCTGAATACATTCGTATTACTTCTTTTCGTGTACATAGGTAATCACCTTCAAAATTACGTTTGTAGGTACCATTGTAAGGATCTGTAGCTTTGAATATAGGACGTTGCTCTTTGTTGGCTCTTGGTACAAAGAAGAGCAAAAACTTATATCCTTTATATTCGGCATCTAGCACATTGTTCTCATTCATTAGATTGCAACTGATGGTAGAACGATTGTTTACATTGTTCCAAAAATCTTTTTTGTACTTTTCTATTTGTTCGTCTGAAAGTCCATTAAGTAAAAATTTACCATCGGTTTCTTTTACCCCAAACACGATAGTGCCACCATTTGTGTTGGCAAAAGCAGAATAAGTGTTCCAAAAACTACCTGGAAAACCACCTGCTGCACTTTTAAATTCTATATCATCACACTCTGTTTGATTAAGAAGTGTATCTAGATAATCATTAAAATCCTGTATGTTCCTAACTTCTATCATAAATAGGTATTCTTTTTAGTAAAACCCTCATCGAAGTGATGTCATAGTACTTCAATAATACTTCGTCTTCTTGAAGGAGTGATTTTTATGTAAAGTCGCCTACGATGACGATGATTTGATAGTTCTTCTACCTGTCTTATTCTTTAAACCATAGCGAAGCACTTCCAAACTAGTGTCTTTCATCTTTACCGTCATTTATTGTATCAAACGCAAGTTTAGTAATTATTTATTAAACAAAAAACAAGTATGAGTATTATTTTTATTAAATTAAAAAATAAGCCCGCTTTCACTATCTTTGAATAAGATAGGATGCGCCTCGGGAGAAAAAACTAAACGCGCTGCGTTTGTTTTTTATTATGCTTCGTTCATCCGAAGTTTAGTAGCAAGCTACCACTTCGTCTTCACTCATCATAAAAAATAAGTTTGCTTATTTTTTCTCCGCTCGGCTTTCACTATCTTTGTCCCACATATAAAATATCTGATATGAAGAGATTTGCGTTTTTATTGTGTTCGTTGATGCTGGCGGTATCAGTTTGCGGACAGCAGGCCGATGATATGGTTGTGCAGACTGCATCGGGTAAAGTAAGAGGTTTTAATCAGGATGGTTCAATAGCCTTCCTAGGTATTCCATACGCTAAAGTAGAGCGATTTATGCCACCGCTTCCCGTAGATAGTTGGGATGGTGTTCGCGATTGCAATAAGTGGGGACCTCAGGTAATGCAACAGACAAACGGCCCACTGCCGGAAGAAAAGATGTCTGAAAAGAATTCCTGTGTGCTGAATGTTTGGACTACCGATACAAAAGCAAACAAACCTGTTATGCTGTGGATTCATGGTGGAGGTTTCGATTCAGGTACATCGGAATGGAGCCCCGGAATGAAACTTGCACAGAAAGATGTAGTGGTAGTAAGTTTGAACCATAGATTAAATATACTCGGTTTTCTGGATCTGTCTGATGTTTCGGAAGAATACAAATATTCCGGAAATGTGGGAATGATGGATATTGTTGCTGCATTGGAATGGATTCAGACCAATATCAAGAACTTTGGCGGTAACCCAAATAACGTTACCATATTTGGTGAATCCGGTGGTGGCGGTAAGGTAGGTACACTTATGTGTATGCCATCAGCCAAAGGATTGTTCCACAAAGCAATCATTATGAGTGGTACCATTCTGAATGTGAACACAAATCAGATGAGTAAAGAATTGGGTAAAGCTGTACTAAAAGAACTTGGTATTTCAGAAACAGATATAGACCGTATAAAAGATGTACCATATCAAGAACTTTACAATGCAGGTCAGCGTGCTATGGCTGCAAGTATAGGAACACGTCGCCCGGGTACTCCTATGATGTGGGGATTCGGACCAACTCCCGATGGTGAAGTGGTGCTTCAGCAGCCATTCCAGCCCGGTTTTGCAGATATATCATCAAACGTACCATTGCTTATAGGAACTACATTCAACGAACTACAGCGCTTGAACTATAATCGTAACATTACGCTGGAACAGGCACGTACCGAACTACAGCGTACCTTTGCCGATGAAACCGATGCCTATATAGATGCCTTTGCCGAAGCATATCCTGACTATACTCCGCAAGATCTGTTAAGTATAGACTGGTTGTTCCGTCCAAAGACCATTATCACAGCCGATTATGTGGCAAAAAGTAGAAAAGCAAAGACATACACCTATATGTTTACATGGCGTTCTCCAACCAATAAAGGTTCTGTTCATGGAAATGAATTGAACTTCTGTTTCAACACATTGGAACGTGCCGGAAATGAACTTCCACAGCCTACGGAACAGGATTATGAACTTGCAGATATTATGAGCAGTGTTTGGGCGCAGTTTGCAAAGACAGGTAATCCAAATATTAAGGAACTTCCCAAATGGAAGGCATATACAGCCAAAAACGGCGAAATGATGATATTTGACTATAACTGTGAAATACGAAATAATCCGGATAGGAAGTTGGAAGAGATTATTGACAGACACTGTTTCAAACAACTTGATGAATTCCGTAAGAAACAGGCGGGCAAGTAAGTTTAGAATAATTATTTTCCGATGAAAAGGGTAAAAAGAGTTTGTTTATCGCTGTTGGCTTTGCTAACTGTATTGCAGTTGTCTTCCGCAAATCTGGACTACAACCTATACATATCAGTCGGCATTTTAAGTGTGCCGGTAGGCGAAAGTTCTCTAACAGAAACATCGTCATTATACAATGATATTGAATGTGTGCGTACCCAGATGACACTATCCACAGGTAGATATGCCGATAAGTTTTTCTCTTTAAGAGATACAATGATATCATATAATACGATTGACGGGGAGAGTCTTTTTTATCAAAAATCGACAAACGAAAACAACAGGCATGATGTAGAAACAGCCCACTTTTCAAAGGATTTGAACAGATATAGTGTATATTTGCAAGCACGTTCGTACAACGGAACTATTTTAGGTTCGGCAACTGAAAGCAGGCAAAAACGTATATTTGATATGTTGAGTATGCTTAAATATACTCGCAGCCTCAGTTCAAAAGGAATAGTACCCGGTTATACTGTTACACTTCCTATGGTAAACGGAACAATGGTTGTAGAACAGTTTATTGTTTACGAAGGCAAGAAGAGAATAAAAGCAGATGATGGCAACGTATATGATTGTCTGATACTCTCTATTCGTGACAAAAAATATGGCGAAGAACGGGAAACTTTAAAGGCTTATGTTACTTCAGATGATTCCCATTTGCCTATACAACTGAATATAAAATTAGGTGTAGGATACATAAAAGCATTGTACAGGTAATATGAAATTGACCAGAAACAGATTGCTTACATCGCATGGATTCGGTGTTCATTCCCCATGGGCATATAACTTTATAGTTTTTGTTCTGGGCGAAAAGAATCCCTATTACGCCTATTTTGATCTTTTGGATTTCCGTCAGACAGCTGTATCACAACTGCCTAAGTATAGTGAAAATACTGATTGTATGCTTTTCCGCATTGTAAACCATATATTACCTCTTACAATAGTGGAAATAGGCACAGCAGCAGGTGTATCGGCTGCCTATCTTGCATCTGTATCGTCCGACATAGAGGTTATCACAATAGATTCCGAACACCCTTTTACAGATAAGGTAAAAGACGATCTCTCTGTTTTTGGTAATATATCGTACCGCGTAGGTAATGTAATGGAAAATCTGTTGGATGTTTTGAATACAAGTATTGGCAAAACCATCTTTCATATAGCCCATACGGCTCACTATGCTGAAATAGTTGAACAGATATTGAAAGATGTTTCTTCCGATGCGGTTATTGTTGTAGAGGGAATAGATAATAGTTTAACCTATAAGTGGTGGGCAAATATCATTAAAGATGATAGAGTGGGGGAAACCTACGAAACAAGAACTATGGGTATAATGCTTTTTGATAAGAAAAAGTACAAACAACATTATAGAATATGAAGATTTACACTTGTACAGGCGATAAAGGTACTACATCGTTGGTGGGGGGAAAGCGTATAAGTAAAGCTGACCCCAGACTTGAAGCGTATGGAACTATAGATGAATTGAACTCATTTATCGGCCTTATGGCTTCGGCAATATCAGGTAATAACAATATAGAGGATGCTGAAAATATACGATGGATTCAAGGAAAACTCTTCAATATAGGAGGTATTTTAGCTACAGATACAGAGATCACAGAACTCCCGGAATCTTGTAGAATAAGTAGTGATGATATTTCACAAATAGAAACGCTAATTGATAATGCAACTGAAGGTGTTCCGGCACAAAGAAGTTTTATACTGCCGGGTGGAGCTTTGGCTGCATCGTATGCTCATGTTGCAAGGACAGTGTGTCGCAGAGCAGAAAGAAATATTGTATCGCTTGAAACAGAAATTGAATTGCCTCAGGAGTTACTGAAATTCATAAACAGACTATCTGATTATCTGTTTGTTCTGGCACGAAGAATTAATTATTATTCGGGAGTAGAAGAAATTTCTTGGTAAACGGTTTGTAAATCACTATTTTTTATACTTTTGCACTCTATAAAAAAACAAGGCTGTTCGGTATATCCTGAACTTGTCTTGTAATGTGGTTAATATCAGTATTTTAGTTTTAAAATTAATACTTAGAGAATATGTATTGGACATTGGAATTGGCATCAAAGTTGGAAGACGCACCTTGGCCAGCAACCAAGGATGAACTTATTGACTATGCAGTACGTTCAGGAGCGCCATTAGAAGTTATTGAAAACCTTCAGGAGATTGAAGACGAGGGCGATGTATATGAAAGCATAGAAGACATTTGGCCCGATTACCCATCAAAAGAGGACTTCTTTTTCAACGAAGATGAGTATTAATAGGTAAAAGTTGAGTTAAACTTTTGAATATCAGCGGGATAAACAAAGATAATTTGTTTGTCCCGCTGTTTTTGTGATAGATATTTTTTTTAAAAACTTATGCAATGAGCATAATGTAGAAAAGATGCCCATGCCTGCAGCAGTTTGCCGATACTGGCGGAGATGATTCCCTTACCTAACGAGGACACCACGCCGCCTGTGACGAAAATGTACTTTGTATCCTGTTATTTTAGGGTTCAACCACCGCAATCAGGCAGGATATGCTCTTTCTGTACCAAGGAGACCAGACTGACCGTGTTTTTCACATCAAACTTAGCCAGCAAACGTTTCCGATACCATTTCACAGTTTCAACGCTGAGGTGCAGACGGTCGGCAATCTCCGGATTGGAAAAACCCTTGCAGACATCATGGAGAATGCGCTGTTCCGGAATGGTGAGGCGCACGGCCTTGCTGGCAGACTGTCGGATGATGTTTTCTACCTGAGGGCTGATGTAGCTCAGTCCTTTCCAAACTTGTTCTATGGCATTGATGAGTTCGTTGATGGGG
>CALEFD010000085.1 GCA_937876995.1 uncultured Bacteroidales bacterium
AACCCAAGACCCCATCCTTAAAAGGGATGTGCTCTACCTGCTGAGCTAGCGAATCTACCTTATGTGCCGTTAAGCGGGTGCAAAGATATGCTCTTTTAGTTTAGTGTGCAAGTATTTTGCAATTTTTTTCTTTTTCCGGCTGTTATTTTCCTATGCTGCGCATAAATAATCCACCGGTATGGTTGGTGTTGCCTTTAACGTTTATGCATTTAACTGAATTGTCTGTACTGAAAGCAAATGTTTCGCCTCCGGAGATATTCAAGTCTTGCTCGGTGTAAATTGCTGCGTGGCCGGAAGAAACATTCAGCAAGTTATTGCCTTGAATGGTAAGACTACCGGCATCAATAGCACGCGGACGTACATTCTCAGTTCCATCTGTAAACGATTCGCCTTCGGTAACAACCGTAACAGTGCTATTGTCAAGTGTAATATCTCCTATTGCATTGATACCTTTTCCGCCTTCTCCGCTGCTCAGAATGGCAATCTCCGATTTTGAAACAGCTAATGCGCTCTTGGCACGAATGCCTGCTGCAGATGAATAATCGGCTTCTGCATCGTCATATAAAGGGCTACCAGATGTCTGCAACTTAAGATATGAATCTGCAATAGTTATGTCAAGATCTGCAGAAACGGCTTTTGATGCAGCACCTTTTACATCTGCTTTAATTACTGCGTTGCTTATGTTTAATTTGCCTGATGTAGCAATAGCATGTCCCTTTGGACCTGTAGTATTTATCTCTGTGTAACCACCCAAAATATCAATGTGTGTGGTATCGTTTGCACTATAATCGGCAGAAATACCATTATCTCCAGAGTTTATACGCAATTCACCGCCATACATACCTACAAAACCTTCGCTTACGGTAACACCGTCATCTTGTGCTGTAATGTTAACAGTGCCACCTAATATAATAAGGTGGTCTTTGGTGTTTATGCCATCTTTAGCAGAATTGATGTTAATTGTACCGCAGGTTTTGCGCAGGTGGATATAGTCATCACTGCAAAGACCGTGTCCGCCGTATGATGTAATGTTTAATGTACCGCTTCCATCAATGATTAGCTGACCTTCGCTAAAAAATGTACCTTTTCTATCTTCTCCTTCAGGACCAAAGTACATACTGCCATCTTTAAGATAGTTAGTTGTACCACTTGCTATATTTACATAAACCGATTTTCCACTCTGAATGTTGATAGCAGGTCCATCCAAATTAGTGATATTGGCATCTTTAAATTCCAGAACAAACTTTTTATTTTCTTCTGTAACTCCGTCGTTCGCCAACATTTTAAATGAACCATTTTGTGTAGTGCCTGTCAGTCTGTAACGAACCTTGCCCTTTGTAGATTTAACAGTAACATCTGCACCGCTG
The DNA here is from genome assembly GCA_937876995.1 of uncultured Bacteroidales bacterium. Classification (GTDB taxonomy): domain Bacteria; phylum Bacteroidota; class Bacteroidia; order Bacteroidales; family Bacteroidaceae; genus Colenecus. Next base: position 1,368 of record CALEFD010000085.1, read on the forward strand.
ATAGAGATATCTACACCTTCTACCGATGTGTTGACAGATGCGCTGCTTCCGTTGTATGTAATGACTATAGTTTTTTCTTGTGAATATATCTCTTCTGTATCTTCACCATTGTTAGTATGTGCAGGAGAAATGCTGTTTATAACCAACTCTTTGAATCCTGTTCCGTCAGGAAAGGCTTTTGCACTGCTTACATTGCAGTTAAAGGTCAAACTATCAATCTGTTGAAGAGGATATGTGGCTATGCTGTTGCCCATGTAAAACGATGCAAAAGTTTCATCATCGGAGAAATTTATGGAGTCCATTTCAGCATAATCCATAAAACGTACAATGCCGTTTCTCTGATGAAAATTCACACTTTGTGCCCATGTATTGCTGGTAACAAAGCCTGTCAATGCCAACAAGAAAAGATGCTTGTTCCTCATTTTCTTATTTTAACAGTGATACCATTCAGCTTTAACAGATAGAAGCCATCCTGCAAACCGGAAAGATCTACACTTTCTGCATCAGTTGATATTTGTTTCTGTAAAACAACCTTTCCGCTAATGTTATAAACCGTTAGGTTAGAACCCTTTGAATCTGTAACAAAAGCAGTTCCGTTTTGCGATGAATATGCCAGATGTCCATCCATTATTTCTATGGAATTCAATCCTGTGCCTGTTTCAAAAGCCAATTTACCAATAGTAGAAAGTGCATACTCTGAATATGTACCATCGGAATAACTGGCTTTCATATTACCTTTTGAGAATGTAATTTTTCTCAAATTTTCCAGATTAAGATCTGTTGTGCTGCCATCCTTACCATTTATCAGCAGATTTTGAGCTACCGATGGCAAACTTAGCATAGCACCGGTAACAAAAAGAAGTAGTATTTTCTTCATACGCGTATAATTTTCAAATTAGAACTCAAATTTATAATTAAAACCAATCACAGAACTGTTAGGGTCGTCGCCACTCTTCTGGTCCTGATACTGATAATACAATTTGAAAGAGTGTACCTTTTTATAGGTGTATTCGCCTCCAATAATATATCTGGTTTTGTTTAATGCAAAATTTTTGTTCAGATTGTTGAATAGTTCAACAGAGCAATACGGATTGATTTTGAAATTTGGAATGTCATAATCAATGCTAAGTCTGCTTCTAAAAACATTGCTTGTCTTTGCATCTTTCCATTCAGGTTCGCTCTCTCTTACAACACAGCCCGGAATATTGTCATTTTCTCCGCTGACAATAGTTTCTCCCTCTTCTGCCGATTCACTTTCAGTGTATCTGTATTTGTGTTCCATCACCTGAATCTTATCATTGTAGGTCATCTGGTAACGTTCACGCAAACCAAATTTGAATCTGCCTAATTCATAACTTGCAGATAATGAAATGTATGCACGATGTTTGGTGATGTTATACGCTTCGTCCAAATTGTATTCCTGGAAGGTGTAATCTACATCGGGATGAACGTAAAGATCTTTGTCATCACGTTCTTCTGCATTCCAAACATTCATATATTTGTAACCCATATCTGCCTTTACGCTGAAAGTCTTATCTTCATTTCTATAAAGGCGATACGATAGTCCTGCACCTACAGTCCATCGATCTGTATGGTTGAAATTATCGCGCATGCGATACTCAACCTCAAAATCAGCATTAAACCCTTTAGCTATTTTCTTTTCGGCACCTATGCTACTCCAGAAACCAATGCCTTCTCCGTCATTGTTCTGTGCCGATAATGAACCGGGTAACAACGCTATGCATGCTGCTATAATCAATCTTTTAACAAACTTCTTTTCCATAGTGCTATGTTAAAATTTCTTACCTCCTTTTACTACATTATCAATAGTGCCAAATTCATCCATAACCGGTTCGTAATATATCTTCAGGATGGCAGAATCTTTAAGAAAATCTACATTGCCAACCTCTATACGGATAATCTTCAGCCCAAGTCTCTTCTCCAAATCGGCTTTCAGTTCATCTTCCTTGTCGGGTGCAACCAACTTTATATTATCATAAGTAACCAGTTTGGAAGGAACGTGCTTCATCCAGGTGGTATTTTCGCAAACGCCAAGAGCTATCAGGAAGATGGAGTTGGTTAAAAGCAGTTCAAAGAAACTTACGCTGGTTGCCAATCCATTGATAGCCGAAACCGCAATTATAACAAACAGATATGTCATTTCACGAATAGGAACCTGTTCAGTACGATATTTGATAATACCAAATATGGCAAACAGACCTAATGCAAAACCTATTTTCAGTTTAACACCGCCCATCAGATAGATAAGCATAAAGATACTTATACCAATCAGTGTGAAGGTAAAGTAGTAATCGCGTCTTTTTGCTTTAGGATAGTAAAATGCGTGTACAACAATAGCAACAGTTACTATATTGATAAATAGCCTTATAAGCATCTCCCAAACTCCGTCCCACACGGGCCAAAAAGGGGTAGAGGTTACGCTTTGCACAATGTCATTCACTTCGTCTCCAAGTAATTCTGTTTCGTCTGCAATAGTAGCTAACATCTGGTTTACACCTCCTATCAACATTGTAGTTAAATAATTAAGCATAGTGGTTAGTTATTTTGTTTATTTTTCTTAATCTTATGTTGAAACGGTTTCTCTTAATTCCGTCGGCAGTTAAAGCTGTACCTATACAGTATTTGCTGAATCCCGACGGATGAATGCGCAGTTTGCGCAAAATCTCCAGAATAGGTGAATAGGTGTTACCGTCTCTCTTTACCTCTATAATCACCAGATTGTCCATTTTTAAATCTTTGCCGGTAACTTCATTGTGAAATGATAATCCGGTATCAATGGTCAATCTCTCTGTTTTAGCATTGTTTACCAAAGTTATACGTTCAAAATGGTTGGTGATTTTTGGACTCATCTCATTCAATTTTATGGGCAGAATAGCATATTTGTCCAAAAAGTCAGAAGTTGCTTCATTGCAGGCACTGTTTATACCCTCCACTTCAATACGTTTCTTCTTTGTTCTACCGTGATTGTTCTTAATTTTAACTTCAAAAAACACATCTCCGGTAGTCATGTATTCTCTTACTCTTACCTTTTGTCTTCTTAAAAAACCGTTATGGTGCTTTACGTACATAGTGTAATTGCAGTCATCGAAATATGTGGTTCTGTATTCGGCATATCTCTGCCCGTCAATTACTTGTACCATATAGTCGTCTTGTGCCATTTCCAAAAGTTTCAGCAATTGGGCTTCAGTTGCCAAATACTTTCTATCCGTCCTGTTCATAAGTCGAATAGCCGACATCTCGTCCAAAGAGATGCCCGGTAAAGTGTCTAAATATTTTGAAAAGTCAGCACGCATACGCAAAATTCAGGTAGTCTTAAACTACAGACTACCTATATTATGCAAAAGTAGTAATAATATCTTATCTGCAAAGCCATAAAGCCCTTTTTTTTAAAAAAAGCAGAAATACTTACTTGTTATTTATCATACTTGCACTATCTTTACATTCCAACAAAATACTACAACATAAAAATTGAAGAATTATGTTCGATATTGATGAATGCCTGATGCAGGCTGAAGAGATGATGGAGATGGCCATCATTCATTTAGAAGACGAATTTGCACATATTCGTGCAGGTAAAGCTAATGTCCGAATTTTAGATGATATCCGTGTTGATTCATACGGTTCTATGGTGCCTTTGAACAATGTGGCAGCATTGTCAACCCCCGATGCTCGTACAATAGCAATTCGTCCTTGGGATAAGGGAATGATTAAAGTTATTGAAAAAGCCATAATTGATTCACCGGTGGGTATTATGCCAAGTAACAATGGTGAAATAATTCGATTGGCTATTCCTCCATTGACAGAAGAGCGTCGTAAGGATTTGGTAAAACAGAGCGGTAAGGCCAATGAAGCAACAAAGGTTTCCATAAGAAACGCTCGTCGCGATACAATCGACTCTCTGAAGAAAGCTTTGAAAGATGGTCTGCCTGAAGATGCAGAAAAAGATGCAGAAGAGAAGTTGCAGAAATTGCACGACAAGTATATAAAGAAGGCAGAAGAACTGTTCTCCGAAAAAGAAAAAGAGATAATGACAATCTAATAGTGCCGATGCGCGGAATAGTAGTCAAGAGTACCGGTAGCAGTTATCTTGTATATACCGACGATGGTAATATGCAAGAGTGTATAATAAAGGGAAACTTCCGTATTAAAGGTATTAAGAGTACTAATCCCGTAGCAGTAGGCGATTATGTAAAGATATCGGCGGCATCGGTAGATGTACCGGCATTTATAGTGGATATAGAGGAACGTCGTAACTATATAATACGACGCTCCTCTAATTTGTCTAAACAGTCTCATATTTTGGCCTGTAATCTGGATTTATGCCTGTTGGTGGTTACAGTAAATCATCCTGAAACATCTACAGTTTTTATAGATAGATTCCTGGCATCGGCCAGAGCATACAGAATACCGGTTACTTTGCTTTTTAACAAAGTTGATTTGTACAATGAAACGGAAATTCAACGTCTTGATGAACTTATAGATCTGTACAAATCTGTGGGGTATGATTGTTTGGTTTGCGATGCTCTTCACGGCAAGGGAATAGATGAAATCCGTGCCCAACTGAAAGATAAAATTACTCTTATTTCGGGTAATTCAGGTGTGGGTAAAAGTACTCTTATAAATAATCTGCTTCCAAATCTTAATCTGAAGACATCAAAAATATCGGAAAAACATAATACAGGTATGCATACCACTACATTTTCTGAAATGTTCCAGTTACCCGATGGTGGTTGGATAATAGATTCACCCGGAATAAAGGGTTTTGGTATGTACGATATGAATCCCGAAGAGATAGGCCACTATTTTCCGGAAATTTTCCAACATTCAGAAAACTGCAAATACGGAAATTGCACTCATACCAACGAACCTCAGTGTGCCGTAAAACGTGCGGTGGAAACGGGAGAAATCAATATATCTCGTTACTCCAGTTATCTTAGTATGCTTGAAGATAACGAAGAAGGAAAATATCGTTCAAATATTTAATCAGCGTCTCTTCTTGAAGAACTCTTTCATCAGTTCTGCACACTCTTCTGCCAGTATGCCGGAAGTTACTGTTGCTTTTGGGTGTAGTACATTGGGTGCAAATATAGTATAGCCACGTTTTTCGTCGCAGGCTCCATATACCAGTCTGGATACTTGTGCCCAACCTATTGCGCCGGCGCACATAGGGCAAGGTTCAAGCGTAACATATAATGTGCATCCATCAAGATATTTGCCACCCAGATAGTTGGCGGCCGATGTAATTGCCTGCATTTCTGCATGAGCAGTAACATCTGTTAGCGTTTCTGTAAGATTATGAGTACGTGCAATAACTCTGTTCTGGCAAACCACCACAGCACCCACCGGAATCTCACCCTGGTTGGCTGCCATCCCGGCCTCTTCTAATGCCATCTTCATATATTTGATGTCTTGCTCCATAATTATCTTCTCATATCCTGTTCTGTAAACAGAGTGGGATAGTCCTGTTCCAGATTCTTCATAATAAATGCCAGAATAGTTTCGCGCATCCATCTGCTCTTATTTGTAATCTTGTATTTGCGCAGATAATGGTCTATGATACGCTCCTCTTCTTCGCTAATCAAACAGGTTATTCTTTTATCTCTTATCACTTCTTTTTTCATAATTGGTAGCGAAGATATTACATTTTCACTAATTTCGCAATGTAAAATACTTGTATCTATGGCAAAACATAACGAATTAGGTATTACGGGCGAAGATATAGCTGTTAACTATTTGATAAGTAAGGGCTACAGAATATTGGAGCGTAATTGGCGAAGCGGTCACAAAGAGTTGGATATAGTGGCAGAATTTGGCCCGGAATTGGTGGTGGTAGAGGTTAAAACCCGTCGAAACAACGATTTTGGTAATCCGGAAGATGCTGTAAACAGTAGAAAGATAAAGCGTATAGTGCTTGCAACCGATGCTTATCTAAAGTTTAAACAGATAGATGCAAACGTCCGTTTTGATGTAGTAACAGTACTGTTTAACTATGCCGGAAAATATGAAGTGAAACATTTAGAGGATGCATTTTTTGCTCCTATGTGGTAAAATATATGAAAGAGTACAAAATAAAGAGACACAGACTGCAAACCGTTCATTCAACAAACAGTTTCCTTAGAGAACTGAACGGTGGCGATGCAAGTTTTGATATGGAACTTGCCACTACCGAATTTCAGACTGCCGGTAGAGGACAGAAAGGAAACTCCTGGGAATCGGAAAAGAGTAAAAACCTGTTGTTCAGTATATTGCTTCATCCCGTTTATGTACAACCATCTAAACAGTTTTGTATTTCAGAAGCCATTGCATTGGCTGTTGTTAAATCATTGAAAGAGATTGTGGCAGATGAATTGGTGGCTAAAGACTTTTCAGTAAAGTGGCCCAATGATATCTACTGGAAGAATAAGAAGATAGCAGGAATACTTATTGAAAACGAACTGTTTGGTTCTACCATCAGAGATTGTATTGTGGGCGTAGGCATAAATATAAACCAACAGAATTTTATAAGTGATGCACCCAATCCGGTCTCATTATATAATATATTAGGTGTAAACACAAATGTAGAAGAGGTGTTAGACGCTATTATTAAACAGTTCGTTGCAAATGTTTCAATGATAGAGAACGGACAAACAGCCCTTTTGCATAATGAATATATGGATTCTCTTTTCCGCAGAAAGGGAATTTACCCTTACAGAGATGCAGATTCGGAATTTATGGCAACCATTAAAGATGTGCGTGAAGACGGTAGGTTGATACTTACTGATTCCGATGATAAAGAGCGAATATATGAATTCAAAGAGGTGGCAATAGTGTTGTAAAACATACAATAAGTTGCTATCTACCGGAAAATAGATTACTTTTACAAAAAAATATTTTGAATATATGGCAAAGTTTAAAAGAATACTGCTAAAACTCAGCGGTGAAAGTTTGATGGGCGAACAGAAATATGGTATAGACGAAAAACGCCTTACCGAATATGCTCAGCAGATAAAAGAGATTCACGATATGGGTGTGGAGATAGGTATTGTAATAGGTGGCGGCAATATCTTCCGCGGATTAAAGGGTACAGGACGTGGTTTTGACCGTGTTAAAGGCGACCAAATGGGTATGTTGGCAACCGTAATCAATGGTCTGGGTTTAAGTTCTGCTCTGACTTCGGTAGATTGTCCTAACGTAGTGCTTACAGCTATAAGAATGGAGCCAATAGGTGAACTTTACAGCAAATGGAAAGCCATAGAAGCTATGCAAAATGGTAAAATCGCTATTCTGGTAGGTGGTACAGGAAATCCTTATTTCACTACCGATACAGGCTCTTCACTGCGTGGAATAGAGATTGAAGCCGATGTTATGCTTAAAGGTACTCGTGTGGATGGTGTATATACTGCCGATCCTGAAAATGATCCAAATGCAGTAAAATATGATGAAATTACTTTTGATGAGATTTATAACAAGAATCTAAAGGTTATGGATCTTACTGCAACCACAATGTGCAAAGAGAATAACCTTCCTATATATGTCTTTAATATGGATGTAGTGGGAAATCTTAAAAAAGTAATGGATGGTGAACCAATAGGAACATTTGTTCATAACTAAGATAAAACAGATGAGGAGGTTTATTTAACCTCCTCATAATCTACATATTCACCTTCGTTATCTGCGTATATCTTCTTTTTACGTTTGGTGCTGCGTCTAACTTTTGGTTCGTTAGGCGTATCTTTTTTATTCTTTCTGAAAATACCTATTACACCGGCTATCATGGCCAATAATACATTTCTGAAAAATGTAAGTATAGCCACTATTACAAATAGCGAAGTAAATAGAAGAATCATCATCATAGGCTCTTAATATTTTTTTAAAGAATGGTACAAAAGTTTTGCCAATAGGTTAACTCTGACCTTTTGTCAGTAGTGATAAAATTATATACCAACCTATAACTGCCGGAATTCCTGAAATACCAAGCCAAATAAGAATTGCTACAGATACTATCAGGAAAATAAATCTAATTTTGTTTTCGCTCCATCCTAAGCTCTTGAATTTTAGAGAAAACATAGGAATTTCACTAATCATCAGGAATGAAAATATTACTACAAGGATAATAGTAATCCATGGATTCTCTTCCAATAGTGTTATGTCTCCATAAAACAGACCGCACCAGAATAGCGCATTTGCAGGTACCGGTAGCCCTATGAATGAATTTGTTTGACGTGTGTCAGTGTTGAATTTTGCCAAACGAATAGCAGAGAAAACAACAATGAGAAATCCTAATAGTGGAATACCGTACAAAAGAATGGAAGATTCAGTGTTGTAATTACAACGTCCCAATATGGAATAGCATAGTAACGATGGTGCCAAACCAAAAGTAATCAGGTCTGCCAATGAATCTAATTGCAAACCAACCGGTGAATAAGCTTTTAAAAGTCTTGCGGCAAAACCATCTAAAAAATCACAAACAGCACCAATAACCACCCACATAAGAGTAGAAGTGGTGTCGCCGGCAAATGCAGCCAATACCGCCATGCATCCCGAAAACAGGTTGCAGCAAGTAATAAAGTTTGGGATATGTTTTGTTACCTTATTGCTCATTCTGGATTCAAACTTACGGAAGTTTTGCCAATATGGTAATATCTGCTTTGGTTTTTTGGTTGATTTTAGCACAAATTAAGGAATTTACCGGCAGATATACATCAACTCTTGAACCTAATTTGATAAAACCAAGATGTTGGTTTATATGACATTTATCGCCTACTTTAGGGTAGGTTACTATTCTGCGGGCACATGCACCTGCTATCTGGCGAACCATAACCTCTTCTCCTTCCGGAGTCTTGATTATGACCATTGAACGTTCATTTTCTGTGCTCGATTTAGCCTTGTATGCGGCATGGAAATTTCCTTTCTGGTGTTCCACTTTAGTAACAGTACCATTTACCGGAAACCAGTTTGCGTGAACACTGAAAATGCTCATAAAGATAGAGATAACTACTCTTCTGTCATTGAAATAATCCAGTTCGTCAACCTCTTCAATAGCCACTATAGAACCATCGGCAGGGGCTACAACAACTTTATCTGTATCTTCCGACGGAAATACTCGTTTAGGATTGCGGAAAAAATTCAGAAGCAGTAGGAAAAAAAGTATCGATAAAACTGCTACCAGAAAAGAGTACCAACCAAAAACGTTTGGAAGGAATAATACTATATTCAGTGCAATAGAGGAAAGAAGGACTGTAGCCAATGTGGTTTTTCCCTCTTTATTTATTGTTGTTATGTTCTTATTGTTTTCTGCCATGTATCAATAGCTTACTCTTTTAGCTGTAACAGATTGCAAAGTTATATGATTTATATCAGAATAGCAAATTAGGGCAAAGAAAACACCCGCAAGTGTTCCTTTGCCCTGATTAAATCCTTGTTTATAAAGGTATGTCATTTATCTGATAGGAGCACCCATTTCTGAGTTCTCTACATCTGCTTCGTCCAGTTTGAAGAGCATAAAGTTTGGATTATCCTTTGTGCAAGGTGTCCATTCGCCACCATTTGCGCCGTTAGGATCGCCATATTTTGCAAAGTTTGTCCAAGCTGTAAGCATAACTTCTGAAAGATCCCAGTCACCCTGTACCCAAGGTCTCCAGCAGTGCTGCAATGATTTGAATACATACCACAAATCTGATGAGTGGAATGCACCTCTCAATACATTGTCGCGACCATCTGTAGGAAGTGGACGTGCAAATTCGTATGCGTATGCCTTATCGCCAACACTTTCGCGGTTGTAGCAGAAATCAGCAATACCACCAGCCATATTACCCATATCGTTCAGTGTGTAACCAATCATATAAGGTATGTTAGGAAGGGTGTTGGTAAGTGCAGCCTGATCGAAACTCTGTGTTGAAACATAACCATCAATAATAGGAGAACCGGTTAAACGAGCTGCGCGATTACCTGTAACCTGACTGTAGATAGTACCAACAGTGTACATAACTTCTGTAGAAGCTGCACGCATTTTTGACAATGATGTCAAACCTGCCCAATCCAAAATCTCTTTAGCCTGAGCTTCTGCTCTTTCCAGACTATTGCTGTTCATTTCAGGACGTGCAATAGCACCTACAGGAGCTGTAGAGATACCGCCACCACTCATAATAACAGCCTTGTTGAACAAACCCTTTGTAAGAGGTGATGCGCAAAGAGTCTTAACGCTACCAGCACCTGCGCTCTGACCAAAAATCATTACATTTTCAGGGTCGCCACCAAACTGTGCAATATTCTTCTTAATCCATTTCAAAGATTCAATCTGGTCTAAGATACCGTAGTTACCCGATACACCATTTGGGCTTTCTGCAGAAAGTTCAGGATGTGTAAGGAAACCAAATACACCAAGACGATAGTTGATAGATACCAACACTACATCTTTAGCAGCCCATTCTTGAGCATCGAATTCAGGTTCTGAGCCCCAACCTTCTCTATAGCCACCACCATGTATCCAGAGTGCTACAGGAAGCTTTTTGTCTGTCTGGCCTGGATATTTTGTCCAAACGTTCAGGTAAAGACAATCTTCGCTATAAGGAGATTCTTCTCCATAACCCCACTCTGTAGTATAACCACCGGGATAGTGAACTGCCTGATAACCAGGATGACCAAATTTATCTGCTATCAGCACGCCTTCCCATGGAATAACAGGCTGTGGAGCCTTCCAGCGCAAATCTTTGATAGGAGGAGCAGCGTATGGAATACCACGATAAACATATACGCCGTCAATTTCAGCCTCTACACCTTGTACCTGTCCGCCTTCAATAGTCAGGATAGGATTTTCTTTAGCGCAACCTATAAGTAGGATTGCAGCAGCAAATAATGAAACTATCTTCTTCATAATTGTTAATTGTTAGTTACAACAAAAGTAGAACATTTTTTTAATAGACAATTAATACTTGTTGAAAACTTTTTGTTCAATTTATCTTGTAGAGTTCTATTATCGGAAGTAACTTTATGAACTTTTTCAAAAAAACTAAGAATATGCAGGATTTTGTTCATTTACACGTACATACCCAATACTCACTTCTTGATGGTCAAACCAACATTAAGAAGATGATAGATAAAGCTGTAGCCGACGGAATGCGTGGCGTAGCAATAACCGATCATGGAAGTATGATGGGTGTAAAAGAGTTTATGAACACCTGTAACAAGAAAAATAAAGAGCTTAAGGAGCAGGGACTGCATATAAAGCCTATAGTAGGCTGCGAAGTCTATGTTGCTCCCAGAAAAAAAGAGCAGAAAGACGGCCGACAGGACTCTGCAAACTATCACCTTGTATTATTGGCCAAAAACAATCAGGGGTATCATAATCTGGTAAAGATAGTATCGCGTGCCTGGACAGATGGTTTCTATTCACACGCGCGAACAGACCGTTACGATTTGGAGAAGTACCACGAAGGACTAATCTGTTGTTCTGCCTGTTTGGGTGGTGAACTACCTAAGATGATAACAGCCGGACAGATAGAAGAGGCAGAAAATGTGGCCGGATGGTATAAAAATCTGTTTGGCGATGATTATTACATAGAACTGCAACGCCATAAAGCTACAGCATTAAAGGCAAATCATGAAACATATCAAATTCAGCAACAGGTTAATACGGAACTTATTCGTATAGCCAAAAAGTTGGATATTAAGATAATATGTTCTAACGATGTGCATTTTCTTGATGAAGAGAATGCCGATGCGCATGAACTTTTAATCTGTCTCTCAACAGGTCGCGACCCGGACGATCCAAACCTGATGCGCTATTCTAAACAAGAGTGGTTCAAGACTCGTCAGGAGATGAACGACGCCTTTGCCGATCTGCCCGAAGCACTCGATAACACCATCGACATATTAAATAAGGTAGAAGAGTACTCTATAGACCATGCACCTATCATGCCGAATTTCCCTATCCCGGAAGAGTTTGGAACAGAGCAGGAGTATAGAAAAAAATACACCGATGAAGACATCTTTAATGAATTCACTCGCGACGAGCACGGAAATGAGGTGCTTTCACCGGAAGAGGCAAAGAAGAAAATAGATAAGTTAGGAGGTTGCGATAAACTATATAGAATAAAACTGGAAGCCGATTATTTGAAGGAATTGACCTTTATAGGTGCAAAAAAACGATATGGCGATCCAATTCCGGAATCGGTAGTAGAGCAGTTAATCTTTGAACTGCACATTATGAAAACTATGGGTTTTCCGGGATATTTCCTTATAGTGCAGGACTTTATAAATGCAGCACGTACAGAACTGGATGTTTCTGTAGGTCCCGGTAGAGGATCTGCAGCCGGTTCGGTAGTCGCATATTGTTTGGGTATTACGCAAATTGACCCAATAAAATACGACCTGCTTTTTGAACGATTCCTAAACCCAGACCGTATATCGCTCCCTGATATAGATGTGGATTTTGATGAAGATGGTCGCGGACGTGTATTGCAGTGGGTAACAGAAAAGTATGGAGAAGAAAAGGTAGCACATATCATTACATACGGAACAATGGCTACCAAGATGGCGCTGAAGGATGTAGCCAGAGTGTTGCGTGTACCACTAAATGTAGCAAACGATTTGTGTAAGGCTATTCCAGACCGTCTGCCCGATTTACCCGATGGAAAGGCCAGAAAGATGAACCTGCAGAACGTATTGGAGTGCGTACCGGAAATACAGCAGGCCTCTGTTTCGCCCGACGAACGTCTAAGAATGACTGTTCAATACGCAAAGATGCTGGAAGGTAACGTGCGTAATACAGGTGTGCACGCGTGTGGAACAATTATCTGTCGTGACGATATAACAGACTGGGTACCTGTATCTACTGCAACCGATAAGACCACTAAAGAGCGTCAGATAGTAACACAGTACGAAGGCAGTGTGATTGAAGACACAGGTCTTATTAAAATGGACTTCCTTGGGCTTAAAACATTGTCTATCATAAAAGAAGCGGTAGAAAATGTTAAGCACAGTCTGAATATAGATATAGACATAGACAATATCCCTATAGACGATGAAAAGACCTTCCAGCTCTATTGTGAAGGAAAAACCATTGGCACATTCCAGTTTGAATCGCCGGGAATGCAGAAATACCTGCGTGAACTACAGCCCGGAGTCTTTGAAGATTTGATTGCTATGAATGCCCTTTACCGTCCTGGTCCAATGGACTATATCCCCGATTTCATCGATAGAAAATTGGGTAAGAAGCCTATTGAATACGATATACCTGTAATGGAAAAATATCTGAAAGATACATACGGCATTACAGTGTATCAGGAGCAGGTGATGTTACTCTCCCGTCTGCTTGGAAACTTTACCCGTGGAGAAAGCGATACTTTGCGTAAGGCTATGGGTAAAAAGATACGTTCCAAACTGGACGAATTGAAGCCAAAATTTATTAGCGGTGGTAAAGCCAACGGACACGATCCCAAAGTACTGGAAAAGATATGGGCAGACTGGGAAAAGTTTGCATCGTACGCATTTAACAAGAGTCATGCAACCTGCTATTCCTGGGTAGCATATCAGACTGCATACCTGAAAGCTAACTACCCATCGCAATATATGGCAGCCACGTTGAGCCGCAACCTTTCAGACATTACAGATATAACCAAACTGATGAACGAATGTAAGGCAATGGGTATCAATGTGCTTGGCCCCGATGTAAATGAGAGTGAACGCAAGTTCAGCGTAAATGCAAAAGGAAACATACGTTTTGGTTTGGCAGCAATAAAAGGTGTGGGCGATAGTGCAGTAAACAGCATTATTAAAGAGAGAGAGACCAATGGACCATTCAAAGGCATCTTTGATTTTGTTCAGCGTGTAAACCTAAGTGCTTGTAACAAGAAAAACGTTGAATGTCTGGCTTTGGCAGGCGCATTCGATTCCTTCCCTGAAATTACCAGAGAGCAGATAATGGCGCCAATCAGTGCAAACGAAACCTTTGCAGATGTATTGGTAAGATACGGAAACAAGTATCAGGCCGATAAAAACGAAAGGCAGAATTCACTCTTTGGCGATTTTGGTGACGATATAGCATTGGTAACACCAAAGATAGTAGATGCTCCCGCATGGAGTACACTATTAAGACTGAACAATGAAAGAGAACATGTTGGTATCTATATCTCCGGTCATCCATTGGACGAATATAAGGTCATAATAAACAACGTTTGCAACACAAAACTATCGGCATTAAAGAATGACAGACTCTCTTTAAAGAACAAAGAGGTGATAGTGGCAGGCGTTATAACAGCCCGTCGTGAAGCAATGACCAAAAAATCTGAAAAATGCGGTTTTGTCACTATAGAAGACTTCACTGAATCCGGAGAACTGGCCTTGTTTGGTGAACAGTGGCTGAAATGGGAATATATGTTGAAAGAGGGCAATTTTGTACTTGTAAGAGCTACAGGTAAACCAAGAAGATACAACGAAGATATTGTAGATGTTGATGTTAACTCTGTAAGTTTGTTGCAGGATGTAAAAGATACAATTATAGAAAAGCTTACAATTACAATTCCTTTGACAGAAATTGACGGACTTTTAGTGGATGAATTGGATGATTTATTATCTTCGCAGGGAAATACTACTTTGATGATAAATATTGTTGATTATGTCAGCAAAGAAACTGTAGATTTAGTATCTTCGTCACGCAAAATTACAGTGACAGATGCTTTGATAGAGTATCTTGAGAGTAAAGACGGAATAGTATTTAAAATAAATTAAAAGAAATAATTATGGCATTAGAAATTACAGATCAGAATTTTGAATCTTTGGTTGCCGAAGGAAAACCTATGGTTATTGATTTCTGGGCAACATGGTGTGGTCCTTGCAAACGTTTAGGTCCAACAATAGAAGAACTTGCAGCCGAATACGAAGGAAAGGTTGTAATAGGAAAGTGTGACATTGAAGAAAATGTAGATTTGACAGAAAAATTTGGAATAATGAGCGTTCCAACTGTTGTCTTCTTAAAAGGTGGAGTAGAGGCAGGCCGTCAGGTTGGTGTAGCCAATAAGGCTTTTTATGCCGATGCAATTAACTCAATGCTCTAATTGGTTATGATAAACGACGAATATATCAATGAAGATATAGACGACGAAAAAACAGTCGAATATATTAAGAATGCTCTTCCGGTAGAACTGAAGGAGAAATATTCAGACGACACCTTATATTATATATTGGATGTTATCAATGACTATTTCACTAACAGTGGAGTGTTAGATCAGGAGGCCGACGAAGATGGATATGTAGATATAGACAACGATGCACTTGTTGCATATATCGTTAAAGAGGCAAAACGCGACGAAATGGGCGATTTCCCTGCAGAAGAGATTTTGCTTATTGTAGAAGCAGAAGCCGATTACGTTGATTCCTTAGAGTAAATCAATCTGGAATAGTAATAATACGTTCTCCATCGTTGTTCTCTTCGATGGAGATCTTTTTTGTATCTTCAGGTAGCAGTTCTTCTATCAGTTCCGGCCATTCAATAAAACATAGCGCACCACTGTAGAAATAGTCTTCGTATCCTAAATCGTAAACCTCTTCTACCTTCTTAATGCGGTAAAAATCGAAATGATAAATAAGTTCGGCAGTGCTCTCTGAACGATATTCATTTACTATGGCAAATGTAGGAGAATTGACTTCGTCTTCTACACCCAATGCTTTGCACAGAGCTTTAATAAAGGTGGTTTTTCCTGCGCCCATCTTGCCATAAAAAGCAAAAATAGTATCATCACCCATCAGGTTAATAAACTCTTTTGCTACCTCTTCTATATTATCTAACGATGTTATTTTCAGACTTTTCATAATCTATTTTTTCTTTGGTTGAAGTGTAATAAAAGGAATAATCATCTCTTCCATAGATATACCGCCGTGCTGGAAAGTATCCTTGTAGTATTGAGCATAATTGTTAAAGTTGTTCTGATACACAAAGTAATCCGATTCACATGCAAATATATACGATGTACTTACGTTTGGTGAAGGCAGATTTGCCTTTTGAGGCTCCGATATCTCAAAAATCTCTTTTGGGTTAAAGCCTAAATTCCTGCCCAACTTATATCTTAAATTGGTGTTGGTATTCTTATCGCCAGCTATCTTTACAGCCTTGTTTACCATAATACTGCCATGATCTGTGGTAATCATCACCTTGTAGTCGGTCATAGATAGCCTGCGGAACAACTCTTTTACAGAAGAGTGCCTGAACCATGACAGAATAAGACTTCTGTATGCTGCTTCGTCCTGTGCCAGTTCTCTAACCATCTTTGAATCTGTTTTGGCGTGTGAAAGTATATCAATGAAATTAACTACTATCACATTCAAATCGTTGTTAAGCAGGTTGTTGAATTGTGAAATCAGTTTGTCTCCGGCACTTGAATTATTCAGTTTGTTGTAAGAATAGCTATGCTTTTTACGATACCTGTCAAAGTGTGTCTGTATAAGTGGAGATTCATTTATGTTTTTACCATCTTCTGAATCTTCGTCCACCCACAGTTCCGGAAACATCTGCTCTATCTTGTTGGGCATCAATCCGGAGAATATGGCGTTACGTGAATATGCTGTAGCTGTAGGCAGTATGCTGTAGTAGAGATTTTCATCAAAAGTAAATAGCTCTGCAAGCTCACTGCTCAGCACCTTCCATTGGTCGTAACGGAAGTTGTCCATCACTATCAGAAATACCTTTTCGCCATTGTCAAGGGTGGGGAATATGTATTTCTTAAACAGATCGGGACTCATTGTTGGGCTACATTCTCTGTTTATCATCCAACGCATATAGTTGCGTTTTATGAATTTTGCAAAGGCTGCGTTTGCTTCTGTCTTCTGCATATAGAGCATTTCGTGCATATTACTATCAGCATCGTGTAGCTCTAATTCCCAATAAACCAACTGTTTGTATAACTCTATCCAGTCGTCGCTGGTAAGAGAGTCGTTAATCTGCATACTTATTTTACCAAAATTCTGCTGATAGCTCATGTTGGTAGTGGCAGTTACTATCTCTTTTTTGTGGATATTCTTCTTAAGTGTCAGTAATATTTGATTTGGATGTACAGGCTTTATAAGATAGTCGGCAATCTTTGCACCTATAGCCTGTTCCATAATGTTCTCTTCTTCACTCTTTGTAACCATCACAATGGGGATGTTGGGATCTATCTCTTTAATATATCCCAAAGTCTCCAGTCCGCTCATACCCACCATGTGTTCATCTAACAGAACCAAATCATAGCTGAATTTACGGCACTGTTCTATGGCATCGCGACCATTGGTTACGGTGTCAACCTGATAACCCTTGTTCTCCAGAAACAGTATGTGGGCTCTCAGCAGGTCTATTTCGTCATCAACCCAAAGTAATACTCCGTTTTTACTCATCGTCATTGTATTCTTCAAATAGTGAAATACCGTCTATTTCAAATTCAGGAATGCTTAGGAATTGCTCTTCGTAGAATTTCTGGTAATCGTTAAAACTATAGTACTTGAACAAAAGTTCCAGATTCTCTTCTGTTATTATGAATGCCTTAATACCGCTTAGTTTTTCTGCAAGAGCGCTATCGGAATATATACTCTGCTTGTAGAAATATGCTTCATCATAGTTCAGGAATTCAGAAATCTTCATTATTCCCACACCCTTTTGTTCCATAAAGGAGATTTCAAAGTTACGCACCATAAAATTGGTAAAGTTATACTTTGCAACCTCGTATAGCAATCTGTTCTCATTAAGAGAATCGGCAGGATATGCCAGTATAAATATGTAAGGCTGATACCTTTCTGCATTAAACTGCGGTTTCAGACTATCCGGCATACCTAATGTTTCGTCTGTTACATTACTAACTTCCCAGATGTTATTCAGTGAAGCTGTCTGTAAAATCTTACCCTCCTGCACACCTTGAGCTATAAGACCTGCCAATGTGCTAATCTCATTATCGGGATAATTGGTTACAATCTCCTTAAGTAGCAATAAAAATTCCTCTGTTTTCTCCTCTTCCAGTAGAATAGATGCCTGCAGGAACATAAATTTTGCTCTGTGTGCCCCCAACGGATATTTCTGTGCAGACAGGTCGCAGTTGTTTCTTACCATTTCATAATCTTTCTCCCGATAGGCTTTGTATGTTTCTGCATATAGCGAATCCTCTCGATGTTTGCCGTATCTGGCATTCTCTATAAAATCCGGATTGCATATAGTCTTTGTAAGCGAATTGTCCGGAAAGAGTCGTTCCATCCTGCTTCTGCAAGAATCGGCATCAATGGCTCTGTCCCACAATGAATACATCAGATATAACTGATAATAAGCATTGGGGGCTTCGGCAGATTCGGGATAGCTGTTTATTATTCTGTTGAACGATTCTTCTGCCATCTCATATTCAGACAGCCTGTCCTTATATACAATACCGGCATTAAGCAGAGCATCAGTTAAAATCCTGTTAGACTCATTCAACTGTTCTTCTGTATATGGAATATCCTGCAGGTAATACTCTCTGGAGAAAGGATCGTTGTTTATTACAACGGTTGCTGTGTCGGCAACACTATTCAGAGAATCGGTCAAAAGAGTGTCTGAAAGGGCTATTCCGGTATCTTCCGGTGTATCTTCTGCAAGTACAGTCTTATTGGAACGTCTCCAGTTGTCTTCTAACTTTCTGTTACCCCACTGTTGCGCAAAATATTTCTTTCCGTTTTCTACCAATGATGTATTATAGAAATACCAATCACTATTGTTGTTACCACCGGCAGCTGTCCCTAATCTGCCACCCTCTTCTATATTTAAAGCAGCGGCCTCTTCTGCAGCCTTTTGTCTGGCCTCTTCTTCTATTTTAGCCTGCTCTATAAGTTTCTCTATAATTAAATCCAGTTCAGCTTCCGGTAGCGTAGCCAAATGTTGCAGACTATCCTGCAACTGTATGTTTTCTGTATATAAAGACAGTTCGTCCAGCACTTCGGAACGCAGCTTTACCACACTATATTCCTTATGATTCTTATCTATTAGACCTATAGCTTCTGAATAACATCTTCCCGCATTGGCATAATCGGTCAAATCCCAATACAGATTAGCCATAGAGAGTAACAAAATACCCTTTTCAGGAGTTGTTTTGGTACTCTTTTCCAGTCCTGTTTCGTAATTGGCAATTGCTTCCAGTGTATCTTTGCTTGCAAGATGTATGTTACCTATAGCATAATAAATCTGGTCTAAATAATCTTTGTTGTTGGGGTCGCGTTCCATTTTACGCAGTTTTTTGAGCATCTGTTTTTTATTACTCAAATTCATTGTTTCGGTCTGTTGAATTCGTGCATAGAATTCAATTATGTATGGCGGATTCATATTCAGAACCTTCTGAAAGGCCTGATATGCTTCTGCATCTCTGCCCACCGACTTATATAACTGTGCTAAAAGATACCTTTCGCGTATGCGTTGCAACTTACTCTGCCCCTGACGTGTAACAGCATCTTCCAGTAAAGGAATAGCTTCGTTATATCTGCCTTGTCCCAGCAGATGAGCCGCCTTTCTTGCTGCATACTCTTTCTTTAGTTTGGTAGGAATGGAATCTATTCTGTCAAACAGTTCGTCCGATTCATAGTTCCATCCAAGTTCTGAATAACATTGGGCCATCTTCATCAGTGCTTCCGCCACTATCTCCTTTTCGTCTTGATAAAGATTGGAAATGTATGTATATGTGCTGGCAGCCTCTATGAATTCACCCTTTTGCATCTGTGCATCTGCCAAAAGCATCCACGCATTCCACAAGAATGGATTGTATTCATTTTTGTTCTGCCACTGTTTCTCTTTGTCTGTAAGCGGTTTGCCCGGCTTTTGTTTGGGCTTTACAGTTATGGAATGTAGCTTTATGCCTTTTTGGGCCTTCTCTATGGCAACATCGTAGTTAGTTGTGCCCACACTCCACACCTTTTCATCACTAACGGGATACAGGTCTAAAATTTCCAGATAGTTGTCATTTACAGCCTTCTCCTGTGCTTCGTAACCCTGCTTATATGCTTCATGGCCATTATGATAGACATTGTATTTAGTTACCATAGACTGATAGAATCTGGAACCTGCAGTGTTTTTTGCCGTAGAGCAACCTGCCAGAATCAAAACGATAATGGCAGAACACACTATTCCATATACTCTATCTCTGTGCATAAACTCTATTTTGTCTCGTTTATTATGGCAAAAGCCTCCTCTTTAAGTTCGTTTGGTAACTCTATCTCTCTTGCGGTAAGTGATTCCAACCACTCCATAACCTCTTCCGGCTGCATAGTGTACATTACGTAGCGGAATTCCTCTATATCCTGATCCTGATAACTGTCCGCATCAAATCCACGATAACGATCCAGATCTTCGTCTTCAAAATAGTGCGCACCATTCATTTTTGCATCTGCCAAACGCTGTTTTTCGCAAACTGCGTGCTGTCCGCAACACTCTGAATCATCTTCATCATGATGATGGTCTTCCACTACAACTGCACCCTGTTTTTTGTTCCTGTTTACGTAGCTCATAAACAGTACGAGTGCAATCAAAATTATTCCGCAAATGGCGTAAATATTCATCTGTTTACATTATATATTATAAGTTCTTGTTTTCAGTTTGTAAAGATACGCATAAAGATATTCTTTGCCAAAAAATCCACTTAAAACCATTGAATTTATTGATTTTAGCATTTATAAAAATGTTCAATCGTGTTTAACGCTGTTTTTAGGCTATGTATAAAAATAATCAATTTGTTCAACTTTGGTTAAATGACAAAAAAATTTCTTCAAATTGTTTGCAGGTATGAAATTAAAAATAATTCTTTGCACAGACCAAATGAGTTACGCAGGTTGAAAGATAGCGTAACATTAATGCTTAAAAAGAGAATTAAACTAACCTAACTTACAAGGAATAACGGTATGGGCTGAGAGAATGATATTCAGGTTTGTGAGAGCCATAGATTTTGGCTTTCCACATTCCGTTTGAATATCTCCTGAGAACCGTACCTTTATTTATTAAATGTATATTGCTTATGAGAGCCAGATTGTTTTTCATTGTTGCATTGGTAATGTCATTGACATCGTGCCTGCAAAACGAATGTCTTACTGTATTAGATACTGAAATAGGTTTTACAGCTAAGACAAGCGCTATCACCAAATCTATATATCATAACGAAGCTTTCTCTACAAACGAAATGTTCGATGTTTGGGGATTCTACTCAAACCAGGGAGACTTTAGTGAATTTTCAGAAACCTCCACTTCAAATTTCATGGGTGGACTTACTATGGAATGGACAACAGATTCATCTCATTCATTACAATCAGCCTGGCGTAGCAGAAACTATCGTTATTATTGGCCTGTTTCAGGTAAAGTAGGTTTTTATGCACTGTATCCCGCAGGAATAGCAAGCGTATCAGCACCACAGTACGGAGGCAACGGTTTACAGATAGATAATTACACCATAGATATGACAAATAAATTTACCGATTTAATGTATGCATATCAGGTAGGTTCATTAGATACTCACGTGTTGTCTATAGATTTCAAACACGCCCTTGCGCAGATAGAATTTATGGTGCAGTTAGATGCTCCTTCTTCTGATTATACACTCAGCGTAACAGAAATAGATATTCAGAATGTAGATCTTTCTGCACAGTTCAATTACGTACAGTCACAAGATGTATGTAAGTGGATAAACAATACAGATAACCAGACCGACGTAATAAAGTATTCCGATAATTATGTGATGCTTACCGATGAAGCAAAGACTTATGCTTCTGCTATGGTAATGATGCCGCAAACACTCAGCGGTGAAACATCTGTACGTATAGAGTATAAGTTAGTAGATGCAGAAGGAAATGTCACTTGGGGTGAAACCGTAAAGCAGCTAACTTCTATGCAAAACGAATGGAAAGTGAGTACCAAATATAGCTATTTGCTTAACTTCTCCATAGAAGAAAATTCAGCAACACCAACTGTTAATTTAAATCTCGATAATGTGCTAAATTATTGATTTGGTAATTTAAAATAGTTTAATTTTAAGTGGCTTGTGTTAATACGTGTTAAAATCCGTGAAAATAAATAGTGAAAGACTGAATAATTAATTAAAAATTATGCATATTTGCACCTTGTTATAAAAAGAGGTCAAGCAAATATGATATGTAAGGTAAAAAAAGCAGTTTTTTTGCTGCTTTTCTTTGTTATAGGTTTGCCACTCGCATCACAGAATATTGCATTAAAAAATAATGTGCTCTACGATCTGACAACTACTCTGAATTTCGGAGCAGAGGCGCGTCTTGCGCCCCAATGGACAGCAGAAATTTCAGGAAATTATAATCCTTTTGCATTCAGGGAGAACACCAAGTGGAAACACTGGATGGTTCAGCCTGAGGTTCGCTATTGGTTCTGCGAATCATTTAACCGTCATTTTATAGGCCTGCACCTAATGGGCGGAGTCTTTAATATGAGTAACATAGATGTGCCCATAGTGCTTGTGCCAACAGAAAAAGGTCGTCGTTACGAAGGCGAAATGTTTGGTGCAGGTCTGTCGTATGGTTTTCATCACATATTAACCCCGCGTTTAAGTTTGGAATACTCCATAGGTTTAGGCTGGTTACATTCCGAATATAAAAAATATCAATGCCCACGCTGTGGATCTCTGTTGGAAACAGGCAGTAAAGATGCTTTTGGTCTAACCAAGGCAGCAGTATCGGTAGTTTATATGTTAGACCTTTCAAAGAAAAAATAACGTTATGAATATCCAGAATCGCATATATATATACTTATTTATATTATTGACACCTCTGTTTGCCCATGCAGAAGAGACGGCCTATCTAAGCCAAATAGAGATAGGCAATTACAGTTTAGATAAACCTATGGGCAGTAAAAATGCATATCTGCGTGTAGAGTTCAATTTTGATAGTCTGGAACTGAACGAACAGCATGTTCTGAGATTAGTGCCTGTACTGTATTCTGCAGATGGCGCACAGACATACTCACTGCCCGGCGTACAGCTATACGGCAAACAACGTCATAAAGTGGCAGAACGCGCCAATAAGTTAAGCGGAGAACCAATGGTATTAACCGGAGACAGACTGCATAACTACCAGAAAGGCCATACCTCACCCCTGAACTACAGTGTAACCATACCATATAAAAGGTGGATGTCAGGCAGCCATCTGCGTATAAAGGCATACACAATAGGTTGTGCTTATTGTGAAGAAGGCAATGAAACCACCTATCTGGCAGAGACACTGCTACCTATGCCCGAATGGAACCCCACATACGTAGGAGTACAACCACTTCCTGTAGTAGAAAAACAGCGTTACGAACCCCACAGAGCATACATACAGTTTGCACAGAGCAAACACGATATTCGTCCTGCATTAGCCGGCAACGCAGAACAGTTGGACAGTGTCTTTGCCAAACTGGAAAGCGTTATAGGCGATGAAAAACTAACCCTTACAGCCATAAACGTAGAGGGATGGGTATCACCGGAAGGAACACTGACCTACAACCAGGGGCTCTCTGAACGCCGTGCAAATTCGTTTATGGACTACGTATCAAGACGCGTAAAGGGAATAAACAAAAAACTATGGCATGCAGAAGGTAAGGGAGAAGCATGGGGACATCTGCAAACACTGTTGGTGGAGACACCACTGCCTGCCGATTCCACAGCCCACCTATATATACAAGAGGCTATAGATAACCCTGCCGATGCAGACAATATAGACCGTCGTCTGCGTGCGTTACCGGAAATAGGTAATACCATCTATCAGGAGTACTATCCGCTGTTACGTTGTATTCTCTATACATTGCACTACGAAGTTCGTCCATTTACGGTAGAAGAGGGGCGTGTGCTTATAGACACCAAACCACACCTGTTCAGCCCTAATGAAATGCAGCAGGTGGCAGACAGTTATCTGCCTGACACAGTAATGTACATAAAGACACTTCAGAAAGCAGTAAAACAGTATCCTGACGATACAGCATTAGTCTATAACTTAGCTTTAGCACTCTTTAATGCCGATAGAAAGGCAGAAGCACTGCGACAGCTGGAAAATATAGAACCTACAGCACCTATATGTAATCTGCGTGGAGTGCTATGTATGGAACTGCAGAGATATGCCGATGCAGTACCACACTTTAAGCAGGCCATAGAGTTGGGAAGCCAGGAGGCAAAAACCAACCTGCCTATGGCTGAGGCAGTAATAAATTTGGCTGTAGCAGAATAGAAACTTGTATGGTGTTTAACCGAACAAAATAAAACAAACTTATAATTAAATTATTTATTAACTTTTAAATTCATGTAATTATGAAACTAACAAAGAGTTTATTTATGCTTTGCGCAGCAGGACTAAGTCTTTGCGCATGCAACAGTGATGAAAATGTAAACCAACTACCTGATGGTGTTGGTATGGTAGAGGTGAAGGTTTATTCACCAGAAACAAAAGCCGTTACAACTGGAAGTTCCGACGGTACAATACAAGTAACCGGTGATATTACAGTTACTTTGTATGCAGATTTTATGGATTCTACAGGCACAAATCGAACAGCAACTGAAAAATCTGTTGTTTTGAATGCTGGTAATAATACTGCAAAATTCTGGAATGTTAAGAATCCTTCAAAAGTTACCGCATCAGTTAATGGTGGTATAGACAGTTATTCTACAACTCTAATAACTCAGAGTGATAAAGATGCAACAGGTGGTAATCTACAGGCTGATCCTGCTAATATTCCTGCTTATGGTGAAGCTCAACCTGGTTTATCAAACAATTCTCAAGCTCCAAATTTAAAAGGAGGAGATGCAGATGAAAAGGTAAATGCAAATGAAGGAGACGATAGCAAAACTTACCAAGTATATACAGCGAATATCACTATGAAGATTCCTGTTGCACGTTTGGAAGTTTCTGGACTTAGTTTAAAATCAGGAAGCGCATATACATCATTAGCTTTGGATGGTGTATATCTTGACAAAATTACAACAAATGGACCTACATGGAATACAGATGGCTTTAAAACTTTTGAGTCAGATCCGCAAGATTATGCATTTACTGCCGGTGCCGGAACTGGTGTTGAAGCTATTTTAAAGGATCCTGTAGGTGAAGATTTTGTTTCAGGAACCTACCCTGCTACTGGTGTTTATGCATATAATTTCTATGGTGCACCGGAAGAAACAGATGATACTGAAGCAAACGCTACAGCCTATAACCCTTCTTTCAAGATGTATTTCAGAACAGGTACTAAAAACCCCGATAATGTTATTTATCCACGTTTTGCTTTTATTAAGAAATTTAAGGATGAAGATGGTGATCCTGTAGTTTTAGAGAATGGCAATGTGTATAAAATTATTGCTGCAGAACTTTCTGATGAAAATATTATTGGTGACGAAGGCGGTAATACTTTATATGGTGTAGATGTAACTGTTCAGAAAGCGTCATGGACAGTTCAAACAATAAAGGCTGACTGGGCAAACTAATCCCGTAGATCACTCAAAATTTGTATAGAGACGTTATAGTAATATAGCGTTGAAATATATTCCTTAAACTGTTTTGCAGGTGGTGCTTCTGCACTGCCTGCAATATGGTGGGGGAATAAATGTTTACAAAGTACAAAAAGGTAATGGCGCACCAATTTTATCCGCTACGCGAGGAAAGTTTTGCTTTATCGCCAGGCAAATAAAAAAACATAAAGTGGGCTGTTAGCTAATGCATTTGAAAATATTTTACAAAAAATAATAATGAAGCGAACTATCAACATACTGCTCATTCTCTGTGCAGCAACACTGCTCTCCGCCTGTATTCGCGAAGACCGCAGTGACTGTAACAACACCTTTATACGTTTGGAATATTTGGCAGACGGTACAGAGAGTGTACTGAATGAGTATATAAAAGATGTTGACCTGTATATATTCGATAGGAAGGGTTATAGACTGAAAAGTTACACTATGACCGAATTGCCTGATGGTACTCTTAAACTGAACCTTCAGCCGGAAGAATATACTCTGATTACTGTGGCAAATGCAAATAAACATACCTATATAGTGGAGAGTACAACCGATAAACGTGAACATTTCTACGTGCAGCATCCAAACTGGTTCAGTGCAGGAGATGTGGTAGAGACTCACGACCATAATTATATAGGTGAAGTAAAGATTAAGATTGTGAACGACGAATTTCATCACTATGATACATTGATGTTTCGTAGTGCACACGTAAATATGGATATTCAGATTGAAGGCTTGCCGGCACCTGCTCAGGGTGCTGCCACCAGAGCCTCCATACCTTATACACTGCGCATAGAGCAAAGCACTGCGCGCATAAACTTTTATAATCAGCTTTCGGCTATAGGAGAGGAGATAGTAGAACCTACCTTAACGTACGATGCCGAAAACCAATGCTATCGCACCACAGATCTGGCTCTGTTCCGTTTAGACCAAAATGGTGTGGTAACACGAACCAGCTGCCCGCATCAGGTAGTACTGCTTGATGCACAGGGTAATGAAATGATACGTTTTGCACTTTACGACTATCTGCAACAGAATGCAGACAAGATAGATGTAACCAAGCAAGAGGCAGATGTGCCTATTGCCATTAAATTTAGCACACTGGGTGTAGAGATTGTTCTGCCCGGGTGGAAAATAGAAGATGTAACACCTGACTGGGGATGATATGTAAAGTTCTGACATACAGCCTGACGTTGCTGACCATTGTGGCCGGCCTCTTCGTTATGTCCGCATGTCAGAAAGAGGATGTGGGTAAATCGGAAGTAATGATGACCTTTAATACACGTGCTATTGTGTCGGATGCGGCGGAATCGGATGCCGATGCATTGGAACGTATGAAAGACCTTCGTGTAATAATGGTGCGTCAGGATGGAACGGTGGTTGATAACCATTTAGCAGAAGGCATTAATGCCAGCAGTGTAAAGTTTACCTTTAGCACACCTGTTAAAACCGGGGGTGAATACTTTACCTTTTATGCTGTTGCAAATGAAAATGCACTGACTCCTGTTCCTGAAGAAGATAATCTGCTTAGCTGGATGAA
This sequence comes from uncultured Bacteroidales bacterium, assembly GCA_937876995.1. Classification (GTDB taxonomy): domain Bacteria; phylum Bacteroidota; class Bacteroidia; order Bacteroidales; family Bacteroidaceae; genus Colenecus. Next base: position 28,365 of record CALEFD010000085.1, read on the forward strand.
AACTTGTCAACGTAATGTAGAACTGACCAACGAGAATATTACAGCTATAAAGATACAGGAGATAGGTGATGGCAGTGCATTCACTATTCCTAATGGCCAAGCTATTCCGCAAACTAAGATTTGGACTGTTTATGTTCCCCAACAAGATAAATATGAAGTGTCTAAGCCGCTTCAGCTGGAATATGTGGCAAGTAAGATATCGGTTAAGTTTGTAAACCAAACAAACAAAGGGCAATCTTTGAGCGACATTCACATAAAAGGTATCATCCCGAACGGAAAAGGTTATCTTTTCAGTGATTATGTAAAGAATGGTACACACGATGTTTATACAGAAAGATACGTAGTAGATAGTGATGTTCTGTTGGAAAATATTCCCTTTGATGGTGTTACATTGGCAGCAAATGCAGAATCTGCTGTTCAAACCTACTACACATATCCTGTAGATGCAGATAATATTTCAAACCCAATGCTATATGCTGAGTGGGGTGAAAAAGAATTCCACATGCCTATAGGTGTTACCTCTATTCCACGTAATAAGCATATTGAGATAGTTGTAAATATACTTCAGGGTAAACTTACTGTAGATTACAATGTTAAGGAATGGAAAGAGCATGAACTTAACATAGGTGGTGCACCTACTCTTACTCCCGATAATGGCTACTACGTAGAAGACTGGTTTGCCGACAACACCATCGAAATTGGTGGAGGAGGTTCAACAGGTGAAAATAATTGGACTCTTAGTGACGGAAAAGTTATTTCACAGGATAAGATACTTGATGACTGGAGTAGTTTGGCAGATCCTAATTCAAATAATAATCTTGTAGTGACTATACCGGAAAAAGATTTGGTTCAGGGTTATGTAATTATTTTGGATTTTGAATGTGCTTATAAGAATTGTCCTACAACTAACCATTTTAAGATATTCTTTACAACTTATCAGGAGAATGGAGGAAACACATCAATTGAATTGGCCAATTCAGACCAAAATATTTCTTATGAATATAAAGATGGGCAAAAATATACAAGATACTTGACCATAGATGAGAATGTATATAATGCGCTGATAAAAGCAGGTGGTCAACTTGTACTTAAGACAGTAGAAGATCCTCTATGTGATCCAAACAAGTTAGATAACCATCCTTATGGTATAAAGATTAATAAGTATGCGCTTATAAGTTCTTTTAATTTGTAGTTGTTTTATTAATAAATAGATGAAGAGACGAACTGACATATTAACCCATTTGCTGTTGCTACTACTTGTGCTTGTAGCCTGCACAGCCGATGATGCGATAAAAGAAAATCTATCGCATCAGGATGAATATGTCACTGTTCGTATGCATATTCCGGGAATGAAAGCAGTTGCTACCCGTGCAGCAGAAGCTGATAACATAACATCTATTGTGGCTTTGGTGTTCCGTAATGACCAGTTGCAATCAGTTACAGAATATTCCAACTCAGCATTACATCCTATCAGCCCAATTTCGGGTACTATTACTATTGACAAACCTAACAATGGAGATGTTATTCATTTTCTGGCGAACCTACCTGCTGATTATAGCAACGAAAAGAAATATATAGCTTATCTTAACGAGCAAATAGGTAAGTCGCAAACTGAAGTATTGTGCAATCTCAGTTCAAGAGATTATTCAAAACTATCATATTGGGGAATGGCTACCAGAAATGAGAACAATGCTGTGATGGATGTAATGTTGTATAGAAACAAAGCCATGATAGAAATAAAACCCGGCGCAGATTGTACATTCCGTCAGGATGAACTCTTTATAGCCGGTCTGGATAATCCGAATAATGTTGGTTTGTTGGTGCCTTACAATGGTGGTTTTAATTTTGATTTGGGTAGTAACGATTATCTAACATTGCCTCAAAATCCAGACCCATTAGATAAGACAGACGAACTTACAAACTACGGTGCCGGTTACGATAATGCCTACTACGTATTTGAACATAAAAATCTAAATGATGCAACTGGTCTATATGTAATCTGTAAAATAGGTGATGACTATTATAAGGTGGCATTGCACGATGAAGAGGGACAGCCATACCCCATTATCCGTAACCATAAATACACCATTTTGGTGAACGATTTGGATGCAGGCTGTGAAACATACAGTGAAGCCTTATCAGCAAAACCCATAAAACCAACCGTCATAGAAACCAAAGATGTAATATTTACCTATACAGATAATACTACTGTATATTTAAACGGGGGCGCATCATCCACACTACCGGTTGAAGTTACTATACCTGCAGGTGCTTCATTAACCCAATTTAGTATAGTGACGAACAAAAACTTTGATGCAACTGCTTCAGGTGGAACATTGACCCCAACAGACAATGGCTATACTTATGCTGGTGGTTCTACTACGTTCACTTTTATTCCTAAAAATGCAGGAGATTATACAATTCAAATATCTGGCTCTGGTAATAATTTGAATGATTTTAGTAGGTCTATCAATGTGAAAGTAGATGCTACAGTGATGTCTGTAGTGGCTAAAAATAGTGACTCTGACATTAATATGGATAATAGTGAGACATCGGCTACGCTTGTGTTAACCAAACCAGGTAATGTAGGTAATGTAAATGTTACTGTATCTTCCGATGTGTTTAATTATAGCGTAAACGGCAATGAATATACCTTTACTCCCAAAAATAATAATATTGCATCCGGTTCATACACTGTAACATTCAGTGATGCCAATTATCCTGATAAAGTGAATTGCTCCGCAACTATCACTGTAGTAAATACTCCTAAGGTTACATTCTCAGTGACAGGTAGCCAAACTATTCAGATGAATGGTACTCCGCTTATGGTTACAATGAACGTTCCAGATGGTAAAACATTGTCCGAATTTGTTATTACTGTAACTCCTGCTACAGGACTTAATGTTACTCAGGGTGGAAATCAATTAACATTAATTAATGGCGAATATAGTACCAATGCAGGAGTATCTGGTACACAAACCTTTACATTTACACCAACAGCTGCAGGTACATATACCATCACTTTCTCTGGCTCTGGCACGGATGTCAATATGCCTGAAATAGACGGTAGAAAGATTATTTTAACGGTGAACGCAACAGCTACTGGTGGGGATGGAAATATTGTATGGCAATGGACAGGAGATAATGTAAATGTATCTGGATATAATACTTCTAGCAGTATAATTCCTTCGTCAGATATTAACGAACAGTTTATAGTTAACAATATATTTGGAATAAAGGTAGAACCAACTGCAGGTGCAAACGATCCATGTGTAGTAGTTAAAGTATTTAATCGATATGGTACAGGTAAAGATTTATCTTCTACAGCCCACAACAATAGTAATAAAGATAGAATCAATGTATCAGGAAGTGAAATTTATGAATTTTTAATTACTCAAGAACTTGTAGATCTTCTTCATGAACAAGAGGACGCTGATAATAAAGGAAAAATAGGATTTTGGGGAAATGGTGTGATTATTACTGATATTTATATAAAACAAGGTACTGCTAACCAGTAATATATAACCCAAGGCAAGAAAATTATAACGAACAAAAATGAACATAAAAAATAGATATATATTCAATCAAATGGCTGTGGCAAAGGGATGGCTTATAAAGACATTCCTTCTGCTGTTATTGCTGTTTGTGGCCTGTGGTGAACCGGACGATATGTTTGGTACTATACATGGTGATGATGAAGAGATAGAATTAACTATCAACACATTGTTACCGGATGGTGGTATATCAACACGTACAGCACCTGCAGAGAATATTACATCTATAACGGCTCTTGCTTTTGATAGAAATCATGAACTGATTAAAGTTCAAACAAGTGAGGTTGTTCAATCTACAACGTCAAATACTACAGGAACATTTAAGGTTGCAGTTCCACAGCGCACACGCAGAATCCACTTTATTGCCAAAAACAATGGAGAATTTGCTGAAATAACCGAATCTGACTATGGAAAGACCGATGTGGGTTTGTTGGTAAACAGAATTAGCAGCATACAAAATTCACAAGATGAAAATGGAATATCAAACGCTCTGCACTATTGGCAGATGCTTGATTTTGAAAGTGCAGAAGATTTGAAAGATCTTTCTGATGAACTCCAAGCTTTAGATAAAAAGACAGACGATGGCTATCAGTTGCCTCTTATTCGCAATATGGCAAAAATTACGTTGAATCTGCAGGAAGGAATGACAGGCCATATAGCCGGAATATTGAACTATAACACCACCGGTACTATAGTTCCATATCTTAAAGATGGAAATAATTATACGTTTAAATATCAAAATACAACCAACCACGAACTGCCATCAACTTTTGTCATTACATCTGATGTAAGTAATTGTAGTGAATTGGGCACTGTGCATTATCTGTTCGAAGAATACGACGATGTAGGTGACCTTATCTATGTAATGTGCTATATAGACAATGATGGTGAAAGTGGAAATGAAGCTGGACATTTCTATAAGGTTGCACTTGTAAAACCAGAATTTACAGGTGTGGAAGATAAGTACTATTATGTTATTCGTAATCAGGCTTATAACATCAACATAGTTGGCAAATTAGATGTTGCTTTAGGTAAGACAGACTATTCTGATGCAGTTCAGAATGCTAAACCTATCAATGATAATGCTATAGAGCAGGTTCACCTGGACTTTGAGCCCGATGAAGTTTATATGTATATAGGTGAAACTGGCAATGTAACGGTTAAAATCCCTAGTGGACTAACGCTTCTACGAATAGGGTATTCAATGGAAAGATTTGATGATGGTGGTATATCTGTCAAGACCACAGACGGAACAGAAAGATCTAAACTGAATATACCTGACCCGAATCCTAATGATAACATTTATGTAGATACTTATGATGTTACAGATTTAAGTGAAATAGTACTATCGATGAATTTGAAGAGCAGTATTACTGAGGCCATAAGTGATATGCAAATACAGTTTAAAGGTAGTGGTGAAAGCAAAATTGCTGACGATAAACTTGTGGTTCACGTATTGAAACGCGATGCGCTTAACGTAACACCTACTGCTGTAGAGATACCAAGAACAAAAGGAAACAGCTTTAGTGTTAATGTTATTATTCCAAGTTTCGATAACTATGATGGTGCATACGAACTTACTATAAATGATAAAGATAATAAGTATAACATAACATCACCTGGTACTTTGGTTCTTCAAGATGGCGTTTATAATGTAGAAAAGGGTCAGACCTATACCTTTGCATTTGAGCTACGAGAAGATAGACCTGCGGGTGAAAAACATACAATAGATTTCCATTTGGATACAGATTATCACGACTACGATGCTACTACCACAGTTACATTGATAGATAATGTTGCTCATGACCAGGATTATGAAATCTGGGTAGATAATAGTACATGGACTGGAACTGAAAATTCGGTCACTTTCTTTGGGTATAACAAAGAGACTCCGCAAGGCAGTTTTACCACTGGAACTACACCAAATGGCTTTAGAACTGAGTTCTATGATACGGGTGCCAATAGCCATAAATCGCAATCTATGGTTATGGGAAGCGATGATAGTTTTACCTTTACTATACCGGAAGGTGAGAGTCGTTATTTGACAATGTTGGTTGCAGCGAATGATGGAGCTTCCCCGTCAATCAATCTTACTGGTAATTTGACCAATGGTAATTCTTGGACAACTGCAAACAGCGGTGAATCTATTGTACCGTCTAATTACAATTTTGGTAATGCAGAGATTAACTCTAACGGTCGTTTAATCCGCTACGAACTTGCTCCGGGTACCTATACCCTTCAAAGAGGTTCTGCCGATTATTTGCTTTACTATATGCGTTTAACTAGAGAAAAACCGGAAATGACAGATGTTGCGCAACCTCTCATCACCGATTATGAACTCTCCTGGAGTGGTGCTACGTATGTAAACACCGATGCAAATGGCAATCTAAAAATTAATGATTCAAAATATATAGTAGATCAAGATAATCTGAACCACACGGTAATATTGAAATCAGAAAATAATAGTTTGGCTTCTTCGCTGAATTTATCCACATTTACATTGTCTGAAATAGATGTGCAGCTTGCAACAAAGGTTATAGCATTTGAAGATACTAACAATAATAATGGAAAAATTACTGATAATAATCAGGGTAAATCTGCACAATCCAATACTTGTACTTTGGACACTTATAATGCAGGTAATTATGCTACCAGCGGAACAATTAAAATTAACGAACCTGATGATTATAAGTACAGTGCTTTCTATGAAAAACTGCATCTGAATTCCGTACAGTATGAAGTGAAGAGTCCTATCATTTCCGGACTATACACGTCGTTAGATGGCGATAAGCTTACACCTGTTGATAAATTTACCAATTTGGATGATGCTTGGGCAATTGGCTTTAAGATGCCAATGGTTGTTCCGGCTCCTCATTCAGACTTGCTTCCGGTGTCTGAAAGATATGGAAATTATACAATTGATATTAATATTCCCGAATGGACTAAGCGAAGTGATAATACCAGTACCGGTTTGGGAGTTATTGTGGGTAATGATAAAAATTACACATTAGGAAAACAGAGTAATTCCAATTCTGGTGGTACGGAAATGCTTCATCCTCGTGAAGGCTGGACATATAAAATAGCGTTTGAAAGTATTCCTGATTCAAAGCAAATAGTACCAAGCTTGCTAAATGGTAATAAGAAAGATGATACAGACCACTATTTTATTTATAATGGTACTATTGCCAAGGCTGTGACCATTCCTACTCCTTATGAAGTTATAAACCTGAATCTTCAATCACTTGAGTTCCGTTCGGCTTCAAATAATGGTGATAATAGGACATATAACCTGAACTTTGGTAATGATTTCTATCTTAAGGCAACTATCTCACCAGAAGATGCACAGAAATATGCAGGCAAATTTGTAAAGTTACAGGGTAGCTTCAGTAATCAACAAAATGGTGGCAACAACTCTATTGATTGGAATGCTAGCAAGCAGGATGGTAGCTCTATTGTAGATAGAAACAATAATGGAAACTCTCTACAATTCGAGATTAAAGCCGGGCAAACAGAATATGAGATTCATTGGAAATTTGTAAGACCTGAAGGTAATACCTCAAATCCTGTTCAGTTTACTTATACGGTTAGTAATCCTGAATATACCGGCGATAATACTGCCACTGCCACAATAGCATTTGTCAACGAACCAACTACTCAATCAGGAACTACTGTTTATAGCGGACAGAAACAATGGGGTGAATGGTCCAATTCTGATTTCTTAGAAATATATAATCATTACCTACCGGTAGGGACAGAGATAATAGTTAACACCACATCGACCAATGGAGGCGCGTTTGAATTGCATGATTGTGAAGAAAGGTCTCTTAGATTCCAAGATGTAAATTATCCTGTGACAGGCGATAATTATTATAATGTAGGTAGTGGCAATACATCTCATTCGTTTAAGGTAGCTAATAATACTACTGCAAATGGGAATACCATTAATGGTGTAAATGGCTTAAGGATTAATGGTACCAATGTTACAATAACAAGTGTTGTAGTAAAATTCCCCAATCAGATAGCTGAAATATTAAATCGTGATTTTAATGATGGTAATGCAATAAATGGTTGGAGTAATAATGACGCTTATGTCAAACCTACAGTAAAAAATGAGAATGGTTATAGTTATCTTGTACTATCTAATTCGGGTGGTTTTGCTCAAGCTGCAATTGATGGGGGATATGAACCAGGAAATTATGTGCTGACAGTTAATGTAAAAGGAACAGTTTCAGGTAGTATAAAGCAAATATTCCAACATTTCTATACTCCAAAGAATGGTCAGACCCAGTATGTAGATGCTACATCTACGAATATTGATATTACAACAGAATGGAAAACAGTATCTATTAACGTTAGACTTGAAAGAGGATGTAATCGTTTTATGTTTGATTATAGCAATTTTAATGGTGAAATTCATATTGATGATTTGAAGTTAGTAAGAACTAATTGATAGTGTGAATACATATTGTATTAATAAATTAGCCGCTATTGGCAGGTTCTCCTGCCAGTAGCGGCTATTAGTTGCTACTTGCTTGCTATTTCCCTTTAGTGGATAAATTTTAAATCATGCCCGTCATAAGTATCAGAGTTAGTAAGTCAACTTGCTATCTGGTTTGTCTGTTTGTGGAAAATCAATATCTTTGCAAAAAAATAGTGTGATATGTCAGAAAGAGAATGTATTTCAAAACTTTCAAAGGTGCTGTTTTGGGATATGGATATGGAACTGGTGAATATGGATTCCTGTCCGTCTCAAATAATTCAGCGTGTTTTGGAATATGGAACTATTGACGATTGGCGCATAATTCGTACTTATTATGGCTTGGATAAGATTGTTGAGGTGTGCCGTAATCTTAGGTCTTTAGATCCTATTGCACTGTCTTTTATTAGCACTATTTCTAATACAGATAAAACTGAATATAGATGTTATCGTACAAAACAGTCGAATCCCACACTTTGGAATCAGTAGCAAAAAATCTTATAATCGCAAAAAGATAATTTGGTGAAATCAAAAATTACTTGTTTATTTGCGGTGTTATTAATTGTAGATGATGAAACAGTCGGTCATAGAAAGTATAAAACAGACGCTTATCACTAATCTTCCGTATGGTGCTAAAGCATGGATTTTCGGTTCGCAAGCTCGTGGTGATGCTCATGATGGTTCCGACTGGGATATTCTCATAGTATTGAATAAGGATAAACTTTTACCATCTGATTATGATACTGTTACTTATCCATTGACGGTATTAGGTTGGGATCTGGGTGAACAGATAAATCCTATAATGTATTCTAACAAGGAATGGGAAGATAGTAAGATAACTCCTTTTTATCACAATGTTCAAAAAGATGCAATTGCTTTGATATGAGTTTAAGTGTAGAAGACCGTAAAAGAGCTTATTCAAAAGGTTGAGGATTTACTTTTAGAAAGTTCAATATAATTTTAACTGTCACATTCCGTCCCTTGGGGTCTCCATCATCTGTCACGGGTGATCTCTGTCACGGGTGATCTCCAGATCGCCCGTAGCTTATCCGTCTCCGTCACAGTGTGTTTCAGTCACAGGGGGTCTCCAGACCCCCTGTAACAAATATGATTCCCTGTAACAAAAAATAAGATAATGACCACACAACTCTCAGACGTGTGGTCATTATCTTATTCTCTAAAACATATATGTTATAGACCAGAATTCTCTGCAATAATCTGGCTGGCAGGAATGTGTTCTATACCCTTGCCTTCGGTATATATTACAACATTCTCTCCTCGCAAGGATTTTTCTTGTAACATTCGTTCTTCTGCCAATTTTAGTCCGGCATCGATTAAATTCATCAATTCTTTTACTTCCTTCTCAGACATAGGACTTAATAGTGTTGCAAATATACAGCTTATTTTGTGACAAGCAAGAAAATGTATTCTTTTCTTATTGTTAGCGCATTGGTGTAGTTATGGTAGAAAGTTGTTGGTAACGATTTGGTGACTTTGAGATTGCACCAATTTTCTGCATTATGCTTTACATAAAACAGGCTACACCTCGGCATAATTAAAACAAATTTTATTCTGCTCTCGGTTTGCACTGTCTTTGTCAAACAACTTAGATACAAAAGTAGCCAAACTTCTTGCTTGATTAAAGAGTTTGGCTACTTGTTTAAACTATATCTTATTAATAACCCATTTCCCTAAGTTTCCACCTTCTCGAATCAATACGCCTTTTTCTCGTAATTGCTCTGTTATCTTTCTAACTTGACGTTCGCTGATATTCAGACGCTTAGAAAGTTCTGCTCTTGAAATTGACGGAGTTCTTTTTATTGCTTCCAATAGTTGCTCTTCGCTCGTTGGAACGCTTTGGAACGCTTTTGGATCATCGTTGGAACGCTTTGGATCACCTTCTTCATTTACACGCCAAATAACAACCCTAAAATCTTCTTCTTGATAAAACTCTGGAGTTTTCAGTCCGTACTCGCGACATTTGTTTATGATATCTTCTGTTCCAGTACCCACCTTTTCGATATAACCATTCCAATACATTGGGTCGGCAAGTAGCGGATTAGCAGGTAAAGATTTATGAGGACCATGCAATTTCTGTACTGTCAATCCATATGGCAATGTGCCAGGATTCCAAACCTCCAATCTGTCACGAAACAACATTACCTGAACGCTGGCATTACTTGTATAATCCCTATGGCATATGGCATTTACGATTGCTTCTTTGACAGCATCAATAGGTAATTCAGGACGTGTCG
>CALEFD010000086.1 GCA_937876995.1 uncultured Bacteroidales bacterium
TCTGAAATATTACGAATCATGAAACAGACATACACCGATATGTTTGGAAAAGAGCCTCATGTTATGGCCGTTCATGCAGGTTTGGAGTGTGGCATTTTAAGTGGTGCTTATCCAAATTGGGATATGATTTCCTGTGGTCCAACATTAGTAAGCCCACATTCACCGGATGAACGTTGCTATATTCCTTCTGTTCAAAAAGTGTGGAACTATCTTCTTGAAGTTGTAAAAAGCGTATAAATGAAAAATATACTGGCCAAATTATTTGTATTTGAAGGGTATGCATATCTGTATATCCTTAAAATAATACTATGGATAACCGGAATGATGAACGGTTATTTCTTGGGTACTATAGCAGGTACTGAACAGCCTGTAGCCAGTTATTTCAAAATGGGAGAAATAGGAAGCAACTACATGGAGACTATACACTCTTTGGTAGTTGCTGCACCTATTTTGGGCTGTTGTTTAGGTGCCTACTTTAGCACATATATCAGACGTTGGTTGGGCGGAAAAAAATATGCCCTCATATTAACGGCCGTTCTGTTTATTATTTCAGCAATAGGAAGTTATCATCCGGAGATTCTTTTAGGGAAAATACACAGATTATCACCTGAAGAATCCGGATGGGGAGTATTTATCTCACTAATGTTGTTTAGAATAATAGGTGGTATAGCAACCGGAATATCATCTGTATTGGGTCCTATGTATATGACAGAACTGGTACCAGCCGAAAAACGCGGTAAATTGGTATCTGCTTTTTACCTGTTTAATACATTAGGGCTGATGTTTGCCTTTTTGGTTAATTCATTGTTATACAGATATCACAGCATCATTTACCAGCTTCAGGACTTTACCACATTGTATGATACAGGATGGCGTCACATGTTCGTTGCAATTGCTTTTCCGGCAATTCTTATGCTTGCAGTAGTATTTGTTCTGCCTCATTCGCCAAGAGAATTGATACTGGATGGAAAAATAAAAGAGGCAAAAAATACCTTCTTGCTGCTGTACGGATATGAACGCTCCCAGAAAATAATGGGTGAATTACAACAATCATTCAATGTAAAACGAGTTAATCTGTTTTCTTACGGACGCAGAGTAGTTCTGTTATGTGTAGGAATGGCATTTTGTCAACAATTTATAGGATATAATGTTATAATATGTTTTTTGCCAAGATTAATGTCAGATTTAACAATATGTGAAACAGCGACAGCAGTCCAATTATCTGTTATTTTGATTTTGATGGCTCCGTTATCAATGATAGTAACATTTATCTTTATTGATAAATTAGGCAGAAAACCACTCATTGTTTCAAGTACTATACTGATTTTAATCAGCCTGATTCTTCTTTTTGTATTTAAAACGATTGATGGCATTAATCCTAAGTTGTGCTATATTCCTATGGTTTTATACTTTATAGGATATCCAATATCGGGTGGTTCTACATGTATGGTTTACATATACGAAGTTCTACCTAATGAAATACGCAGACAGGGCAGTTCTTTAGTTCAGACTCTGTCATGGATATTCAACTTAGTATTGATTCTTTTCATACCACATCTGTACGCAAATAATGGATGGGTTATATATACTATCCTTATTTTAACCACCATAATGGCAATAGCGATGGTTATTATTCTGCTACCGGAAACTAAAGGAATGACATTGGAAAAGATTGGAGAATATTGGTCAATAAGAGAGAATAAAAAAGCGACTGTCGGTCATTAACAATACCGACAGTCACTATTTTATACCTATATAAACTTAATCAATAGTGGAATTCACCAAATTCACTCTTGATAATCAGTTCTGTTTTATCAGACTCTTCCACGCGACCAACTATCTGGGCATCAATCCCAAAACTCTTGCTGATACTTATAATCTCATCAGCATATTCAGCCGGTAGATAAATCTCAAATCTGTGTCCGCAATTGAATACTTTATACATTTCAGACCAATCAGTATGGCTCTGTTCCTGAATGGTTCTAAACAGAGGTGGAATAGGGAAGAGGTTATCCTTAACCACACGAACACCATCAACAAAGTG
>CALEFD010000087.1 GCA_937876995.1 uncultured Bacteroidales bacterium
TTCAGAATATGCATCCTTAATCTCTGTCACGTAACCACGGATTGTATAGGATTCTTCGGTAGAAGTCTCGCCTGTTGCTAAGCAGATTTCCAAAGCCTCTGCACAAGTAATTACATCTTCTGGAGTCTCTGGCGTTTCAGGAGTTTCTGGTTGCTCTGGAGTATCACCACCTTCACCTGCAGTGATAATAGTATATTTACCACCTGCATTCACCTCTGGTGTATTACCTTTATAATTTACCAAAGTTCCTACAACTTCTACAAAGTCACCAACTTTCACATTTTCCTCACCAGCATTCAATGGCTTAACACGATATGCCAACAATACTTGTCCGCCATCTACAGCATCTGCCATCCAATAACTAATGTTGCCGTACTGTTCAGAATATGCATCCTTAATCTCTGTCACGTAACCACGGATTGTATAGGATTCTGCGGTAGAAGTCTCGCCTGTTGCTAAGCAAATTTCCAAAGCCTCTGCACAAGTAATTACACCTTCTGGAGTCTCTGGAGTCTCTGGAGTCTCTGGTTCTACAGGAGTATCAGGATCTGGATTCTCTGGATCCACAGGAGTCTCGCCTTCACCTTCACCTACTTCATATACATAGAATGGTTTGTATTGTGAATTACCCGTCTTATCTACATACATACGATAAAGAGGACTACCGTTGTTGGCATTCTCATACAACAAATAGTCTTTTTCATCAGCCTCCAAAGTAATATACAAAATACCATCTGCAGTTACCTTGCACACACTACCTGTATCATTATAGCTAAAACTGTTTTTCACTGTTAAAGCGATGTATTTTTCTCCATCTTGAAGAAGAACACCACCTTCAGCTGTTTCTACCACATACTCCACCCAGCCATCTGTGGCAGCAGTAGCCGTTTTGTTACCATCCCAACCTGTTATACCAAGTTCAGCGGCATCACTGTAAAGAACCACTTTGTCACCTGCAGCCAAAGTGGTAATATCAGTTACTTTAGAGTAACCTTCACCTAAACTTGCAAAGCTCATTACTGCAAAAAGCATTGCGCTCAACAAAAGAGTAATTTTTTTCATACTGTTAATAATTTTATAGTTTAACATACATTTTTTTGTTTCTTTCTCAAAAAGTCCTGCAAAGTTACTATTTTTTTGGCATATCTCCAAAAAAAAACACTTATTTTGTAAAACAAAAATAGCAAATGTATAAAAAATTTGTGTAATTCAGAAAAATTGTGTAATTTTGCACCGATTTTGAGAAATGGGGCATACCCCAAACCCCTCCCCCAAGGGAAGGGCTTTCAAAAACGAAACAATGGAAACAAAATTAATATTAATTTTTTAAAAACTTTTACGACAATGACAAAAGTAGGTATTAATGGTTTTGGCCGTATCGGACGCTTCGTTTTCC
>CALEFD010000088.1 GCA_937876995.1 uncultured Bacteroidales bacterium
ATTTTTGGAGGCGCCACCCAGATTTGAACTGGGGAATAAAGGTGTTGCAGACCTGTGCCTTACCACTTGGCTATGGCTCCATGTGCATATAATTATAACAAATTATATGCAGCATTTCAAGAAATTTGTATATTTTTTCCAGACCGTGGAACTCCATGTGGCGTTTCATCCATCGTGGGCTCATACTGCATGCCTTTATGCTTTCAAATGCTACATCGAAGAAGTTTCTGTAGAATTTCATCTCCAATAACAGCAACTCTTTATGACTCTTATCAGGGAACGATGACTTTAAATTTTTCTGTACAATCTTTTTCCTGTAGCGCAATGGTGGTATAAGAAAACATAGAAGTACCAATATATCGGAAATCAGATGCATAAGACAGAGAGGTATTAGCGAAAAGAGCCAAATTACCACATATGTTATAGAAACCGCTATTCTCTTTGCCATAAATAATATATGAAAATGCCGATATACTTTTGTTAAACTATCTCTTTGTGTACAAAAGTAGTGCATTTTTTGAAGTTTGCCACTTGCCAAATCAATATATTTCAGTTTTATAGTTTTCTTGTTGCGGCTTTTTTTCTATCTTCGCAAAATAATTATACAGAAAATATGAAGGGACTATTCGTTTTTTTACGTCGTTTTGTTTCCCCTTACAAGAGGAATTTGGTGCTGTCAGTGTTGTTTAATCTGCTCTCTGCAATACTCAATGTGTTCTCGTTTGCGCTCATTGTGCCTATTCTGGAGCTGTTGTTTAAGATAAATAAGACAGATTATGTGTTGATAGAGGCGGCGGAAAAGGGTTTTTTAGGACTGCCGGATTTTAGCGTTTTAAAGAATAATTTTTACTATTATGTGAACGAAGCTATATCACAATATGGGGCATCTACAACGCTACTGATTCTTGGTTTGGTACTTGTCTTTATAACATTCTTCAAAACCGGATGCTATTTTGCATCCACAGCAGTAATGGTGCCGATACGTACCGGTATTGTTAAGGATATTCGTGTTCAGGTTTACAAAAAAGTGGTATCTCTGCCTATGGGATTCTTTTCCAAAGAGCGTAAGGGTGATATAATAACACGTATGAGTGGTGATGTAACAGAGGTAGAAGTTTCAATAGCCAGTTCGCTCGATATGCTTATTAAGAATCCGATTCTGATTGTTGTATATTTTGGCACATTGATAGCAATAAGTTGGCAGTTAACTCTGTTTTCCGTTCTGATTGTACCGGTAATAGTATGGATTATGGGTACTATAGGACGTAAGCTCAAACAGAAATCGCTTGAAGTTCAATCGCGTTGGAGTGATACTATGTCACAACTTGAAGAGACTCTTGGCGGACTTCGCGTAATAAAGGCATTTCTGGCAGAAAAGAAGATGGTTGACCGTTTTGAACAGAGCAGTACCAAACTGCGTTCGTCCACTATACGCGTAAATATGCG
>CALEFD010000089.1 GCA_937876995.1 uncultured Bacteroidales bacterium
TCCACAGATTACAGCTCCTTCATCTTTTCTCTTTTCTCTGTACTCTGTTCTCTGCTTGATTATCCTTTGCAAATATAGTAATTTATTCTGATATTTCTATATTTTCAACACATATTAACGGCAGAAAGCAAAAAAAAAGAATGATTCTGCTACAGAACCATTCTTTGAAGGTATGAACAGATTGTACGGAAAGAGTTTGGGATTCTGTCTGAAACACAAATCTGTAGCAATAGTTATGCTTTTGGTTGCATTTGCATCTTGCATATTTATGTGGATTAACACTCCTGCAGAAATGGCTCCACTGGAAGACCGTTCACAGGTTACTGTACGCACACAAGGTCCCGAAGGTGTTACATACGAATATATGCGCGACTATACAGAACGTATTAACGACATAGTGGATTCAGTTATGCCGGATGCCGAATTTGTTACTGCCCGTGTTTCGAGCGGTTCTGGTAACATTCAGATTACTCTGAAAGATTTGGCAGACCGTGATTACACACAGATGGAAGTAGCCGCAAAACTGACACAAGCAGTTGCCAAAGAGAACGATGCCCGTTCTTTTGTTCAACAGCAATCAACATTTGGCGGTGGTCGTGGCGGTATGCCTGTTCGTTATGTATTACAGGCCACAAATATTGAAAAGTTGCAAGAGGTTCTGCCTACATTCCTGGCAAAAGTACACGATAACCCAATTTTCCAAATGGCAGATGCCGACTTAAAATTCTCAAAACCGGAAATGCGTATTGCGGTAAACAGAGAGAAGGCTAACCTGCTTGGTGTAAGTACAAGAGATATTGCACAGACTCTTCAGTATGGATTGAGCGGACAGCGTATGGGTTATCTCTATATGAATGGTAAGCAGTACGATATAGTAGGTGAAATAAATCGTCAACAACGTAACACTCCGCTTAACCTGAAGTCAATCTATATGAGAAGCAATACAGGCGAAATGATTCAGATGGACAACCTGGTAGAGTTACAGGAAGATATTGCCCCACCAAAACTGTATCGTTACAACCGCTTTGTATCGGCAACAATATCGGCAGGTGTAGCTCCGGGACATACTTTGGGCGAAGCACTTGACGAAATGGATAAGATAGCGAAAGAGACTCTCGACGACACTTTCCGTACAGCATTGACCGGTGAATCTCGTGAATTCCGCGAAAGTTCCAACAGTTTGATTTTTGCATTCGGATTGGCATTGGTGCTTATCTATCTTATTCTGGCTGCACAGTTTGAAAGTTTCAAAGATCCGCTTATCATTCTGCTTACAGTGCCATTGGCAGTATTTGGTGCATTGGTATTTATGAATATTGGCGGACAAACTATGAATATCTTTAGCCAGATTGGTATAATTATGTTGGTGGGACTTGTAGCCAAGAATGGTATTCTTATTGTAGAATTTGCAAACCAGAAACAAGAAGCAGGCTTAGAGAAACTTACAGCCATTCGCGAAGCATCTGTACAGCGTCTGCGCCCTATTCTTATGACAAGTTCATCCACCATACTTGGTATGCTACCTCTTATTATAGCCGGTGGTGAAGGTAGTGCCGGACGTATTGCAATGGGTACTGCAGTTGTGGGTGGTCTATTTATTTCTACCATCTTCACTATGTACATAGTTCCATCAGTATATGCTGTAATTTCTACATCACGTATCAAAAAGGAGGAGAAGCAATGAAACGACATATTACAACAATAATGGCGTTTGCCATTACTCTTTGCAGTTATTCACAAAACATCACTCTAAAAGAGTGTATTGAACGTGGACTGGAGAATAGTTACCAAATAAAAATGGTAAACAATGACGAAACTCAAGCAGCCAACAATGACAGTTGGGGTAATGCGGGTGGTATGCCATCAGTCAATATTACCGGTTCTTACAATGGTTCTTTTAGAAACAATGGCGGACTAACCCACTCCACCAATGCAGCTATCAGAGCCGAATGGACTGTATTTAACGGATTCAGTATTTTAGCCACACGTTCCAGATTAGAAGAACTGCACAACATTGGTACTATTCAGACCAGAATTGCCATAGAAGATTACGTAGCAAATTTAGCATCTGAATACTATAATATGGTGCGTCAGTCCATTCACCTGAAAAATCTGGATTATGCAGTAGCACTATCAAAAGAGCGTCTGCGTATAGTTCAGGCACGTTATGACATAGGCGATAATTCCCGTTTGGATTTACAACAGGCACAGGTATATTTCAATGCCGATAGCGCCAGCAGTCTGAAACAGCACGAAATGGTGGCCACAGCAAACATACGTATGAACAGACTTATGTCTAACCAAAACCTGAGAGAACTGATTGTAGCTGCCGATACATCTATAAATCTTTTAGATGAACTGAATTATGATACTCTGCTGGAAAATATGTTAAAGACAAATGCATCTCTTTTGAAAGCAGAGACCAACAAAACAATTGCAGTTTTAGACAAAAAGAATGTTGTTTCCAGAAACTATCCATACTTAAAAGTTAATGCAGGATATAGCCATAGCTGGAACAGCAACACATCGTCGGCCAACATAGGTCCGGATTTTGGTGCAACTATTGGAATCAATCTGCTAGACGGCAAGCATCGCGTACAGCAACGCAACGCCACTCTTGATATTCTTAACGCAGAACTGGAAGCAGACGAACTAGAACTTGAATTAAGAGCAAATTTAGAGGATTTCTGGCAGGCATACCAAAACAACCTGCGTCTGTTGACATTAGAACGTCAGAACCTGCTTACTGCAGAAGATAATTACGAAATAGCTTACGAAAGATATTTGCTGGGCGATTTATCAGGTATTGAGATGCGCGAAGCACAAAAGTCACTTTTAGATGCAGAAGAGAGTCTGCTTCAAGTGGAATACGATACCAAGATTTGTGAAATATCTCTGTTACAGATTAGCGGAATGGTTTTAGATTACATAAAATAGCAACCACTACTTATTCAATATTACCAAGAAAAAAATATAAAAATTAGGGACTTTCTCTGCAGAGAAGGTCCCTAATAGATTTAATAGTAAATGTAAATTTACTTTGTAGCAGTCAAAGAAGCCTTACGGAACTCTTTCATTAATTTTTCAAGTTCCAAAGATGCCTTACGAGCACGTGTACCGGCAGCTTTATTACCTTTCTCAATCTGAGAATTTGCGTCTTTTGCAAATGCAGCATAAAGTTCAGCTGCCTTCATCAAAATCTCTTCCATAATTAAATTTTGTTAAAAGTTGAATAATGAATAATCTATAGTTGACGCAAAAGTAATACAATTAGCCAAATACGCAAAAATTAAGTCTTGATTTTTAAAAAAATGTTTCAAAATTTTATCCTATGACTGAAATTCACGGAGGAACATCTAATTTATTTATATAAAACACAAAACTAACAGGTAATATATGGGAGTAACAGAAAAATTAGTAACTTTGCTACATAAATAATAGAAAATGATTGGTATGAAGAAACTTTTAGTTTTTGCACTTTGTTGCATATCGGTGATTACAGTATTTGCCAAATCTGAACCTATTGATCCTAAATACGGAATAGGAACAGTACCTATTAATAATATTGGTAGAGTAGAGTTTGTAGATGAAATAGCTATTCCTGCATCTGTAGATTTGAATAACTGCTACGAACGTATTCTTACTTGGGTAAAAGGTCGTTTTACACAACCAAACGTAACCAAGGGTGAAATTCTTAGTGACAATGCAGATAGCCGCAGAATTACTTTGCGCATACAACAGAACCTGATATTCAAGAACACAGCGTTAGTTACAGATTTAACAAAGATAAACTACAATCTGAACTTTGCAGTTAAAGAAGTAAACGGTAAAAAAGTTTGTACCGTAACAATGACTGATATCAGCTATGTTTACGAAGAAGAGCGTGAAGGAGGTGTTTCATTCACTGCAGAAGAGTGGATAACAGACGACGAAGCTTTTAACAAGAACAAAACCAAGTTCCTGAAGACTACCGGTAAATTCCGCATCAAGACTATAGATCTGTTTGAAATGATAACAAACCAGACAAAGGAAACTATTGAGACTCTATAATATAAAGAATGGCAAAGAATAGGATTTTATACGACAGGTTAGGTGTAGATGTGGACGCATCAAGTACACAAATAAATGAGGCTTACGACAGGCTGATATTTGATTGTGACCCATCGTCTGCTGAATACACCGAAATAGAAGAAGCTTATACTGTATTGAGTAATTTAGATAGACGTGCTCAGTACGATATTACAGGGAAATTTGGTGATAAGAAGGGCCGTAAGAAGGGCCGTACTTTAAAATCGGTAGATAAAATCCGTAAGATTCTTAACACGGTCTTTATGATTGGTGCTGTAGCCACTATAGTTCTCTATTTTATGAAAACTGAAGAGAGACTGAATACTGCATTCTTTACAGTAGGTATATCTTCTTTGGTTATAAAAATAGTTGAATTCATTTTAAGACTTCTGCCTTAAACAAACAGCTTGCCAATGTACAGTAGAAAATCAAATATAAGAACAACAATGGGACATAAGCTTTTGCTTGTTGTCTCATTGCTTGTTATTTGTGTCACAGGTTTACAGGCCCAAAGTACTTTATCACAGAACCAGGATGGCTTTCACGGAGCAGAGATGGATGGTTTTCTAACCACAGATCCGGGAAAAGATTCTACAGTTGTAGAACGCGAAGTTTCACAGGAATACAAACAGTGGGTTATAGACAGAAACACCGGTTTGATAGTAGATATGCCATTAGATACTGTAATGCACTACTTTGAAAGTGAACATCTTACAGAAGGCCATACAGGCAGATACAGTTATTTGGGTAATATGGGATCGCCCAGATTATCCAGAGTCTATTTTGACAGGAATGAATTGACAGACTTTATATTTGAACAACCATATAGTTACTATGTGAAAGATGCATCGGAATTCCGCTTTACAGATACCAAAACTCCACATCTCAATCTGAGCTATTTCAAAGGTGGCAACAAGACTACCGGCGAAGAACGTATAAAAGGATATTTTGCAGCAAACTTCAATAAAAAGGTTGGTATAGGATTGAATATGGACTATCTGTTGGGAAGAGGCCGTTACGACAGTCAATCCACATCTATGTTCGATACACGTCTATACACATATTGGAGAGGAGATAAATACAACGCATACATAACAGCCAATAACGACGAAATAAAAGTGGCCGAAAATGGTGGTATTTTTGACCGTCGTTATATAACAAATCCGGAAGCTATGGCAGAAGGACGCAAACAGTATGCACCGGAAGATATTCCTTTTAGAATGTATTATAACTGGAACAATATCAAGCGCAAACAGCTGTTGTTCTCACATAGTTATAAACTGAACAAGAGCTTTGAATATCAGGATAGTATAGCTACAGCAGATACCACTTACTACACTACATATACAGAAGATAAAACCATAAGTACCGTTGCTCACACTTTAGAAACCGGAAAACTAAGAAGACGATATATTTACAACAATATGCCAAAGAATTTCTATTCTGCAATATATCTGAACGACGATTCTTTAGACAAAACAGAGGAATTCTACATAACCAACACGTTGTCTATATCGTTGAACGAAGGTTTCAGCAAATGGGCAATAGCAGACATATCGGCCTATATACGCCACGATTTGCGTACATACCAGATGCCCGATACACTGTTAAATCGTGGATTAGCATCGGAATACTACAATAAGCAGACCAATAACAATCTCTACATAGGAGGACAAATTAAGCGTTCTGCCAATAACAACCTCTCTTTTGGAGCGAACGCAGAGACTGTTATATTAGGTACATACGCAGGCGATTTCTCTCTGGATGGTAATCTGCAGTATCGTTTTCCACTACTTAAAAAATTTGCCATTGTTAGTGCAAATGCCAGAATGAGCAACCTCACTCCATCTTATTATTACAACCATTTCCATTCTACCTATTGTTGGTGGGATTTAGATTCAAAACGTGAATTTGTAACACGTCTGGAAGGAAGTATTGAGATTGAGAAGACCAACACAAAAATGTGGGTAGGTGTAGAGAACAAAACCAATTACACCTATTTGGCAAACATAGGTACAGGCTATACAGAAGAAGGTACTATACTACCTACATATAATGTAAAAGCATATCAACATAGTGGTTCCATACAGATATTGTCTGCCAATTTGCAACAGAACTTCAAGTTAGGTCCGCTACATTGGGATAACGATGTTACATGGCAGGTTTCCAGCAACAAAGAGATTTTACCATTGCCACAACTTAATATCTTTACAGACGTTTACTTTAAGTTCCTTTATGCTAAACGTTTAGAGATTGAAGCCGGTGCAAATATGACATATTTCACCAAATATAATGCTCCTACATATAGCCCTGCAGCAGGTATGTATCATCTGCAAAACAACAATAACATACAGGAGGTTGGCGGCTATCCATTAATAAATGCGTATGCTAATTTACGCATTAAGGGAGTACGTTTCTATGTAATGTATTATCACGCAAATAATAATTTGTTAAAGAATACAGATTCATTCTTTGTACCGGGTTATCCTCTTAACCCAAGTATGTTTAAGTTTGGATTAAACTGGACATTCTTTGATTAAAAGTTTTCAATATGATTAGATGGGGATTTATTGGTTGCGGACAGGTAACCGAACAGAAAAGCGGTCCTGCATTTGCAAAAGCAGAGGGTTCAGCTATTGAAGCTGTAATGAGTCGTGATGCAGAAAAAGCAAAATCGTATGCAAAACGTCATAATATCAAGAAGTGGTACGACGATGCTTTGGAATTGATTAACGACCCAAAAGTAGATGCCATATACATAGCCACTCCCCCATCATCGCATGCCACATACGCCATTATGGCAATGAAAGCCGGCAAGCCTGTTTATATAGAGAAACCTATGGCTTCAAGCTATGACGAATGTATGCGTATAAACCGTATATCGAAAGAGACCGGAGTTCCCTGCTTTGTGGCCTACTACCGCCGATACCTGCCCTACTTTCTTAAAGTAAAAGAGCTGAAAGAGAAAATAGGAAAACTGATGAACGTGCAGATTAGATTCGCACAACCACCAAAAGAGTTAGACTACAATAGCACAAACTTGCCCTGGCGAGTTATTCCCGACATAGCAGGTGGAGGTTATTTCTACGACCTGGCACCTCACCAGTTAGATATGGTACAGGAGATTTGCGGTTGCATTATAGACGCATACGGTATAAGCAGTAATTTAGCTGGTCTGTACAAGGCAGAAGATACCGTAAGCGCTTGCTTTAAGTTTGAAGATGGTTTGGTAGGTTCCGGTTCCTGGTGTTTTGTAGCAGATGAATCGGCAAAAGAAGATCGCATAGAACTGATTGGCGACAAAGGAATGATATGCTTTTCAATCTTTACTTTCCAACCAATAGCACTACACGATGACACAGGTCGTCATGAATTTGATATTCCAAATCCGGAACACGTTCAGTTCCCTCTGGTACAGGCAGTGGTCAATCATCTGAACGGAGGCGAAAAATGTAGTTGTGATGGTCTGAGTGCCACCCCTACTAACTGGGTAATGGACAGAATATTAGGAAAATTCTAAAAACAGCCTTGGGAGGTGATGATTCGCCTCCCTCAGCTTTTTTTATAACCATAAGATGAAGTTTTTATAATAGTTTTAAAATGTACAACCCAATGATATAAGCACACGGTTCGTTTTGTCTTCGTATCCCAAAACCGGATCATCATCGTATTCCGAAAGTGAGAACAGACTCCTTCTTAAAGTATTTACGTATGCCATATCCACATAAAACTGCTGACCATTTTCTCCCACTGTAGCACAATATCCCAAACCGCAAGTTAAGTTACGTGTTCCATCGTGACGTTCAGTCTGGAAATCCATTCTGTTGTTATTAAAGTCTGTATCGCCTGTAAATTTGTACGATTCCTTTCCAAACATTGGCGATGTGTATGAATATCCTGCACGCAGACTGAATTTACCGATATTCTGCTCCAGGCCTGCTCTCCAGGTACCATAATCCTGAAAATCGAAATCACCCTGATCATCCAGATATACTCTGTTTTCATCTAATAACATTACAGAATTTGCAAAGTTATGTTCGTACTCCACACCTAATGCTGTTTTACCAAGTGTAATACCTGTACTTGCATTAAGAGTCCAGGGCGATGTAAAACGGTAGCTGGAATACTGAGAGAACTTTTCTCCATCCTTCAGTTCACCTTCAAAAGCATACAGATAATCGGCATAATCTATTTCTGCACCAAACCAATTAGGTGTCTTGACAGACAAACCAAATCTTACACCTTTAAACGGACGATATATCATACCCAGTGCCATATTGTAACCTGTAGCATATTGTGCAGTCATCATATCAGCAGAATGATAATCTGTAACAGCATCAAATCCAGGCTGTTCAGGATAATAATCGTAGAAATATCCGGTAGAACTATATGAAGAGCTCAACATTTCAAGTGTATAACCCAGATAGAACTTATTATTGAAATTAAGAGCTACATTTAAATCGTAAGACTTTATTCTGTTTATAATGTTACTCTCAAAATCTCTATAAACCTGATAACCATCCTGATCTGCAAAAGAATCATAATAGGTAAGAGCTCTGTCAGTATTATTAAGTTTTCTGTAAGAGAAACCAAAATTCACACTCTTCAGTGCGCCATTACCCCCTACTCTGTTAAAGAGTACAAACGACAACACATCGGCAGAAGCCTTTATACCGGATTTGGCATTTTTGGAATACCATTCCATATTTGACACACTATTTGCCTGCATGGATGTATTACCCATTGCTGTTCTGGTTCCATAGAATGAACCGGTAAAATTCACCTCATTGGTAGTGTATGTTCCTATACCCGCAGGATTGGTTGATATGGTTGAAATATCATTGCCAAAAGCACTCATAGCTCCTCCCATTCCAATATAGCGTGCAGTTCCTATAAGTTCCTGTTCTATTGTGTTCACTGCATCGTATGTGGTCTGTGCAGAGAGACCTGCACAAGCCAACATACTTACTATTGTTATTATTCCTCTTTTCATAATTGTACTGTTTTATTGTATTTTTACAATCACCTTTTTATATTTATCTTCTTGAAGTAGCACTGCTGCGTGCAGCTGAACTTGCACTTGAGCTACCACTTGAGTAACTACCAGAAGAAGAAGAACTGAATGAACTACTTGAAGAGCTAAATGAACTACTTGAAGCACCTATACCTCTGGACGAAGATCTTGAACTGTTCTCACTATTGCGTGAAATAGTATTTGCAGGCTGACGAGAAGGTGTACTTGAACTGCTACGCAGAGTTGAACCCGTACTCTGTCTGCTGCTTGAACTGCTTGAGCTGCCTGAACTGCTACGCAAAGTAGATCCTGTGCTCTGTCTGCTGCTTGCACTGCCGGCTTCACTACGTACAGCAGAGTTGGTACTCTGTCTGTTTGTGCTGCTTGGACGGTTATATGTTGTACCCGCCTGAGTAGTTCTGTTAACTGTTGCACTGCTTCTCACTGACGATGAAGAAACGCCTGCTGAACGCTGTGTACCTGAAGTAGAACGATTAACTACTGATGTTGTACGTTCTGCCGAAGTCTGAGTACGATTTGTTGTAGCGTTTTGTCTTACAGTTGTAGAAGTTCTGCTTGAAGAAGGTGCAGTTACTCTAACATTGCGTGATGCTCCGGTTGATGTTCTGCCTACAGTACTTGAAGATGTAGTTCTGCTACTAACAGCCTGTCTTACAGGATCTCTGTCTGTAGCACCTCTTACTACACGTCCGCTACTACCACCTGTCAACTGTCTGTCCCAACGATTATTAAGTTGTCTGTTTGGAACAAATCTATCTGTTGGACGGCCTACATTACCGGCTATGATAATGGTGTGCGAATGTCCGGGCCAATAGCCATGGTAGTGCGGATACCAAGGATCGTAATACCAGGGGTCATAGTACCATGGATCATAGTACCATGGATCCCAATATGAATAAGATAGTGACCAAGTTGGACCATACCATGGATCGTACCAGGGATCCCACAACATATCGGATAGTGTAACCCAACGATAACGTGGGTTCAGCAGTCTGGAAGTGCTGTGGAAACGCAACATACGCATTGCAAATTCATAATCTTCTGATGCATCCAGATAACCCTCCCTATATGCCTTTGTATCACTTAACGAGTTCTCTACAAACACTGTATCGTGAACATAGATTACATCGTTTGCAAAACTATTGTCAATAGCAGCTGCACTACTTGCGTAATTATACCTACGGTTGTATTCATCCGGATCGCGCTCCGCAAAAGAACTTGAAACAACCGGACTTGAAGTCACTGTTGACTGTACAGCGGGAGCTGCAGTTGCAACAGGCGCAGATACCGTACTCTTTACTCCTGAAGAGTAGATATCATTTCTCTGAGCCACCATAATTGCAGGTAGCGCCAGAACCATTACCGATGTCAAGATTAACTTTCTCATAATTATATCTGTTTTGTAGTTTTTCCAATGCAAAAATATAATCGGATATTTACATATATCCGGGAAATTTCCTAAAAAAAGAGGGGAATTTTCCTAAAAACGTATTTTTTCAAGATCTGCCTTATTGCCGGCAAATATATTAAAATCGGTATTTGTATTTATACCTTGTATCTTTGATCTGTCTGAATATTGCCACATAACCCATTCAGACTGTGTATCCGGCACCTCTGTATGGTAATGTGCCACCCAAAGTGGGTATTCATTCAAAACTGCATTATCCAGATAGCGTTCCTTAAATTTTGCAGATGTATATATAATAGGTTTAACTCCATAGTGATTTTCCAGTATTGAAAGGAAATCTATCAATTCACGTTGTAATTCAGCTTTACTGTTTCCACGTTTCTCCACATCAACTACGGGAATAATATCGCCCTTAACCAATCCTGCATTGGCAATAAAGAATTCCGCCTGTTTTCTGGGCGATGTGGCGGGATTATAGAAATGGTATGCTCCACACACAAGACCGGCTTCTCTGGCACTTGTTATGTTATGATGATAGAGTGAATCTTTAAAATTCCCCCCTTCAGTAGCCTTTATGATGGCAAAATCTATAGAATAACCATTGTCATTTGTCGTAGCCACCTTCTGCCAGTCTATTCTTCCCTGATGGTGCGATACATCTATACCATATATGGAATATCCGTTAGGCACACACATTTCAAAGGCCTTTGAACCATAACAGGGTTTCCAACGGAATGAATTTGGCACAATAAGTATTCTATATGCCCCCAATATAAGTATTGCGACAAAAACAGATGCTAATGACCAATACATCCAGTCCGGCATTTCACGTTGTTTACGTTTTTTCTTTTTATAATTCTGTTTTACCTGACGTTTACGGTCATTCTTCTTTATATCTTCGCCGGTAGCAAAAAAAGAAGAGGTGCTCCTACTCTTCTTTTTAGCAGCAGGAGCCCTCTTAGCTGTATTCTTTTTGCCCTTGACGGACATAGATTACTTTTTCTGTTCCAATGCCAGAGTCTTTGTAGGCTGGTCACAAACTTCTGTAGGACCAAAGTACTGTATAGGACCGGGATATACGAAACTTGTTTCGCGAGCCCACTCTGCACGGTGTTTAACAAATTCTTTGAAAGGAGCACCGTCCAGTTCAACAAGAGCCTTCTTGATAACAGGCTTCATTTCACCATTACGTTTCTCCATATTCATCATCATAGTGATAGGCACACCACCTGCAACCCACTCTTCTGCAGGAGCTACTGTATTCTTAACTGATGACATGTAACCAGTCTTGCCTGCAGCTATCAACATTGATGCGTTGTAACCAAGACTATAGCAGTAGTCAGCATCAAAGTTAGATGGAGCAGCACAACGACCTTCGTAACCAAAGAAGTGGTGCTGTGTAGCAAACTTGCCAAGGAATTTACCCTCTTTCTTCCACTCTTCAAGTTTAACAGCTGTCATATCGGCAAGCAGCTGCTCTGTCTCAATAAGAGATACCTGAACGTTTCCGTGTGGATCGCGCTCCAATGCCAACTGACGGCTTACACCCTCAGGAAGACTCTGGAAGATTGCTGCATTTTCAGGTGAAAGTTTGCTCAGAATATAAGAAATCTTCTTGCTACGCTGAATCATATCAAATTCTGCCTGGTTTGCTGCAAGGACATCGTTAAGTTCAGCAATCAGTTTCTTGATAGCAGGGATAAATTCTATAAGACCTTCCGGAACAAGTACTATACCGTAGTTCAAACCACGTGATGCACGCTCTGCAACAACACTTGCTATATATGTAACAACATCGTCAAGTGTCTGGTTCTTAGCTTCAACCTCTTCGCCAATCAATGTAATATTTGGCTGTGTCTGCAAAGCACATTCCAAAGTAACGTGGCTTGCTGAACGACCCATCAGTTTAATGAAGTGCCAGTATTTCTTTGCTGAGTTACAGTCACGTTCTATGTTACCAATAACTTCTGAATACACCTTAGTAGCTGTATCGAAACCGAATGAAGTCTCAATTTCGCTATTCTTTAAGTCACCATCAATAGTCTTTGGACAACCAATAACCTGAACACCTGCGCCAATAGCTTTGTAATATTCAGCCAATACACATGCGTTGGTGTTGGAATCGTCACCACCAATAATAACAAGAGCCTTTATATCGAGAGCCTTGAGGATTTCCAAACCTTTATCAAACTGCTCTTTCTTTTCCAGTTTTGTACGACCTGAACCAATGATATCGAATCCACCTGTGTTACGATACTCATCAATAATATCTGCTGTAAGCTCCATGTAGTTGTGATCTACCAAACCGCCGGGACCAAGTATAAAACCATAAAGTTTGTTTGCAGGGTTCAATTTCTTCAAACCATCAAACAGACCTGCTATTACGTTATGACCACCCGGAGCCTGACCACCTGACAGGATAACACCAGCGTTGATACGTTTCTTTGAATTTTCACCTTCTGATGGTTCAAACTTCAGATAAGGCATACCATAGGTATTTGGGAAAAGTTTTTTAACCTCTTCCTGATCTGCCACAGACTGTGTAGGTTCACCCTCCACTACTTTCAGCGCTCCGCGCAAAGCTTTTGGCAATTTTGGCTGATATTCAGCACGAGCCAACTGTAACGCACTTTTTGTCATTTTTCTCTATTATTTTGTTGTTAATTAATTTTCAGTTCTTTCAAAACACCAACTGAACAAAATTTATTCAGGATTGCAAATTTCGCAAAAATCGGGCACTTAATCAAGCCATTTTCTTTTTCTATTTAATATATGTGGCAAAATAATTTTCACAATCTAATCATTTGTAAAATTATTTCCCTGTTTTGATAAATGCAAAATAGACTGCAAGAACCAACAATAAAAATGATACTATATGATTCCAATGAAAGCTCTGGGTTTTGAATACCAAAGTCACTATAACTGTAAACACGCATAATGACACCGCTTCCTGTATAACTTTAAGCTGTATAATATTGAATGGTCCACCATTTATATCGGAGCCTATACGATTAGCCGGTATCATAAAGGAATATTCAAACAGTGCCACTCCCCACGATGCCAATATTATAAGGAATAGAGGCCAATCGGTTGAAATCTTCATCTCCTGTAATTTTAAATTACCATACCACGCAAACGTCATAAAAATGTTGGATACTACCAGCATCAGAATTGTAAAAAGTCCTTTCATATACTCAATTCTTCAAAATTTGGCGCGAAATTAACAAAAGAAGACGATAATTTTCAAAAAAGTTCATACCTTTATAGTTCGTATTATATCATTTTTGTATCTGATGAATAAGTTTAGACAAGTTATTATACTGATTATCAGCGGAATATTTTGTATTTCGTTACAGGCACAGACTCTGCAACAAGGACGTAACCTTTTTGCCAAAGGCGACTACGAAGCTGCCAAACCTATCATGCTTAAATACCTTAAACAGAAGCCGTCTGATGCCAGTCGCAACTATTGGTACGGGGTATGTCTGTTAGAGACGGGTTATCCTGAAGAGGCTATCGGGTATCTGAACAAATCTATTCCCAAAATTGTCAGGGCATACCGCTATATCGGTGACTATTATTGTGCCAAAGAACTGTATGCAGAAGCCATAGACAACTATGAACTGTTTGTACAGGGTTTCAAAGCCGACAAGGAACTGCACAATGACAGCATAGAAAACCTATACACACACAAAGCAGATAGTCTCCGTACACTGTTCAGAATGATACGCAACACCAACAAAGTGTGTGTAATAGACAGTTTTGTAATAAACAAGAATACACTTTTCAATTCCTATATAACCGATGCCTCCACCGGTAGTTTTTCATCGTACTCAGAGTTCTTTAATCAGGATATTCAGGGCGATGTTTATTTACCGGAAATGGAAAACAGCGTGGTCTTTAGTCGCGAAGAGAATGGAAAATTCTCCCTATTTCAAAGTTTCCGAAGTTTTGACAGTTGGGTTGATGAAAAGGCACTGGAAGGATTGGAAAGCGATGGCAATCTGCGTTATCCGTTTATCCAAAATGACGGAGTTACCATCTATTATGCCGATAACGGCAGTAATTCCATTGGTGGATACGATATCTTTGTTTCTCGCTACAATTCAGCCACCGATCGCTATCTTGTGCCGGAAAACATTGGCATGCCATTCAATTCACCTGCAAACGATTACCTATATGTAATAGACGAAGTAAACAATTTGGGATGGTTCGCCACAGACCGTCGTCAACCTGAAGATACGGTTTGCATATATGTATTTGTACCATCGGAAAGACGTACAAAATACAACTACGAAGGTGGCGATACGGCAGCTATACACAATGCCGCAAAACTGCTGTCAATAAAAGAGACTCAAACCGATTTAGACGAAGTTCGCGCTGCACGCCAAAGACTGACACTGCTGGCATACGACATTCGTGATAAGGAGCAACAGACCGGTAAATCATTTGTTATAGATGACCTGACTGACTACTATTCAGAATCCGATTTTCAGAGCCCGGAAGCACGTACACTCTATCTGCGTTGGTTAGAGACAAAGAGGTCTTATACAGAAGATGCTGCACGTTTAGACAACCTGCGCAATAGGTATCATCAGGCATCAAAGCAGGATAAGGAGAAGATGAAGAACCAGATTTTGGATTTGGAGAACACCGTTTTGTCAGCAGAAAAATCCATTATCAGCATGGAGATTGAAATAAGAAATACCGAAATCAAATATCTTACAAGGTAGTATATGGAACAGAGATATTTTGCACCATCGGAACTGATAATAAATGAAGACGGTTCTGTTTTTCATCTGCATCTCAAACCCGAACAGTTAGCCGACAAAGTAATTTTGGTTGGCGATCCGGGACGAGTAGATATGATTGCTTCGTATTTCGACTCCATAGAATGTAGTGTCAGTAACCGCGAATTTCGCACTGTAACAGGCTGTTACAAAGGCAAAAGAATAAGCGTACAAGCCACAGGAATAGGTTGCGACAACATAGATATTGTGATGAACGAACTTGATGCTTTAGCTAACATTGACTTTGCCACACGTACCCAGAAGGCAGTTTTACGCAAACTGGATATTGTACGTATAGGTACTTGCGGAGGGCTGCAGCCATACACTCCGTTAGGCACCTACCTCTGTTCGGTTAAAAGCATAGGTTTTGATGGTTTGCTGAACTATTATGATGGTTCTACAGAGGTGTGCGATATGGATTTTGAACGCGCTTTTTGTGAATATATGCAGTGGTCTGAACGCAAGCCCGCCCCATACGTAGTAGATTCTGATACGGAACTGTTGGAACGCATTACGGCAGGCGATGACAGTATGGTTCCCGGTGTTACCATAGCATGTGGCGGATTCTACGGACCGCAAGGCAGAGTATTGCGCATTCCATTGTCTGACCCGGATCAAAACAGCAAGATTGAGAGTTTTGAATACAATGGCTATAAAATAACCAACTTTGAGATGGAGAGTTCTGCAGTGGCTGGAATGGCTAAGCTATTGGGACATAGAGCCATGACAGTCTGCCTGGTAATAGCCAACAGATATGCCAAAGAGATGAACACAGACTACCATTCACTAATGGAACAGTTGGTTATAAAAGTATTGGATAGAATATAATTTGTATGATGAATATAGGCAGTACAATTTGCGCAGTTGCCACAGCACAGGGAGGCGCCATAAGTGTAATAAGGATTTCCGGCCCACAAGCCATTCAGGTTACAGACCGTATATTCAAGCCGGCCAAAGGTATGCCATTTTCAGAGCGTGCCCCCTACTCTGTTTCGTATGGCAGAATTATAGATTCAGAAGGCAGTGTGGTAGATGAAGTTGTAACAACCCTTTATCGTGCCCCAAAATCATATACCGGCGAAGATTGCACTGAAATAGCTTGTCATGGTTCTACATATATAGCCAATAGAATTCTTGCATTGCTTATTGAAGCAGGTTGCAGTATGGCACAACCCGGAGAGTTTACACAAAGAGCCTTTCTTAACGGCAAGATGGATTTGAGCCAGGCTGAAGCAGTAGCAGATCTTATTGCCTCTACATCGGCAGCCACACACAGACTGGCCATGAATCAGATGCGTGGAGGATTCAGCAGAGAACTATCCGCACTGCGAGACAGATTGCTGCATCTTACATCGCTTATGGAACTGGAACTGGATTTCAGCGACCATGAAGAGTTAGAGTTTGCAGACCGTAGTGAACTGCAACAGATAGCTACAGACATAGAACAGGTTATATCACGTTTGGCAAATTCATTCAGCGTGGGAAATGCCATAAAGAATGGTGTTCCTGTGGCAATTATTGGCGAAACCAACGTAGGCAAATCAACACTGCTTAATGCGCTTCTTAACGAAGATAAGGCCATTGTAAGCGATATACATGGTACTACCCGCGATGTTATTGAAGATACAATTATTATAGGTGGCACAATGTTCCGCTTTATAGATACAGCCGGAATACGCCAGACTGACGATGTTGTAGAGAGCATTGGCATAGAGCGCACTTTCCAAAAGCTGGAACAGGCATCTATTGTATTGTGGTTGATTGACACACCGGCTCTTTCTGTCAGTGCAAATAGCGCGAATACACTATTCAAGAATGGTTGTATAGGATATTCGGAAGGAGCAGATTGTTATATAGAGAGTTCAAATAATGGTTTAAGTGCGTCTAATATTTTAAAACATCTTAAAGCCGAAATACTACCCCATTGTTCCGGCAAACAACTTATTATTCTCTTTAATAAGTGCGACAGAATAACGGATTTGGAACTATCCACAGTGATGTCGATGTTTGACAATGTCGATGCCCACAAACTTGCAATATCAGCCAAAAACGGTTTG
Source organism: uncultured Bacteroidales bacterium (assembly GCA_937876995.1). GTDB lineage: Bacteria > Bacteroidota > Bacteroidia > Bacteroidales > Bacteroidaceae > Colenecus. The sequence goes on from CALEFD010000089.1 coordinate 17,359, forward strand.
AATATTGACAAACTGCATTCACTGCTTGTAGAATGTGCTGCACTGCCGAAGATTTCTCAAGGCGATGTCATTGTAACCAACGCTCGCCACTACGAAGCTCTGGTACGTGCATTGGATTCCATACATCGCGTGCAAGACGGCCTGCAGATAAACCTTTCCGGTGATTTTGTTTCTCAGGACCTTCGCGAATGCATCCACCACCTTTCCGACATAGTGGGCGATGTAACCACCGACCAAGTCCTGGCCAACATCTTCCACCACTTCTGCATCGGGAAATGATTCTTACATAAAAAAATAATAGATACACAATACAATGAGTAACTATACCAAAATTACTAAGAAGGAACTTCTTAATTTAATTATAGGAAATGAATATGAGGAGCCTGTAAACGACTCATACGTCGAGTTAGGTGTTAGAAAAGGCCTGATTGACTTTCTTAAGGATGACCATATTCAAGTAGAAGGCGCATTTAGTGCTAATGAAAAACTCTATGTGGTCTATAGTAAGATTGCAACTCCCGATGAGATTGAAGCTGTGAAGGGTAAAGGAATCTTTGATAAACTAAAGGTGTACGGATCTAGTGGCAAGTATAAAGGTGTTGTAGATGGTGAGGGGATTTCTGTATTTCCCAATATCTATCACTCCGTTTTGCCATTTATGAATGACATCATCAAAATTGAGGGCAAGGGTAACAAGTTTGGTCTGAAGAAATTATCCGGTGAAGTCATCTTGGCGACAAAATATGACCGAATTGATTCGTTGAGTGAATTGGTTTTTGCAGTAACCCTAGAGGGCAAACTCGGATTTATGAATCTTAAAGGGGAGACCGTGATACCTTTCGACTATGATGCATTTGATGAAGAAGTAGCCTTTTACAATGGACTGGCGTGCGTCAAGAAATCGAGGGATGATGGAAGCTATCGATTCGGATATATTGACCATAGAAACGAGGCTGTAATTCCATTCCAATTCAGTGGTGCGCAAACTTTCAAGGGCAAAGATTATATTGAGAATTGGATTACATATTCAGCTGGAGGAGATAAAAGTTATACCAGAGACACATACAAACTGGCCTTAGATGGAACAGTTTTAATGGTTGATTCTGAACATTTTGAAGATACATCCTGGCACAAGGAATGGGAGGCCAACCATCCATATGATGAGTCAAGCAGGTACAATGAAGATGATGGTTTAGATGCATTTGAAGGTGACCCAAGCAATCGCTGGAATATTGATTAATATTTAAGGTAACGTTGCCAAAAGTGTTTGGTGGTAGTGTAAAATAAACTGTGTCAAAGTTAATAATTTCTTTACTTGACACACTTTAGTTTACAATCTCATGTTTACCGTTTTTTTCAAAATAGGTATATAAATCATCATATAGATCTTTAAGATCTTCTTCGTTAAAAAACTCTTTAATCGGAGCATTACTATCTACATTATGAGCCAAATAGTTCCTTTGAACTCTTGCTCTATGTAATTTTTTTCTCAAATTATTATCATCTATCATTTTTATGAATCCTGCGGAAGATAATGATTGGCGTTCCGTGAATCTTCCCATATATTCAAAGAGCAATTTTTCAATAGCAATCCAGCCTTTCATAAAAGCTAAATATTGATCTCCTGATATATTTGCATTTCGCCTGCTCGCTATAACATCATATAATTCATTAGAAACCTCTTTGCATAGTGCTTCTATTTCATCATCTTTAGGATACAAATCTTCTCTTGTTAATGCTTTTTCTGAGTCTCCCCAAAATTCTTTAGTATTCTTAAATTTAAACTTTGCGACCAACCTATTGTTAAGATCTAACTCATCTTTATTAGTGTAAGTTTCACTGAATTCATCTTCCCCTATTAGAAATCCTTCTTGATAATACGGCCTAAGAGCTTGAGGTGGTGCAACACTTAAGAGCCTAACATTAGTCAAATAATGTTCAGAATTAACAGATATACGGTTTGTATAGTATGGAAGAGCAAACGCATATAAATATGCATACTCATTATTATTATCTAGTACAGCAAATGAACAAGCGACCTTTAACGACTGGGTGACATCTATCAATGGGGTCTCTGTTACTTCATAATGTTGTAAAACACTCCACTGAACAATTCTTTTTCTTTTTACTATATATGTTTTACTAGGATATTTTGAACGAAGTTTCTTAATGAATATTTCACTTGCTTTATTTAGTTTCTCCCATCTATATTTTAACTCGTCTTTATCTAATCTATCACCTCTGTACATAGTGGGATAGAATGTTGATTTCCCAGATTTTTGATTTCTGTAATCATCTTTTTGCCCTCGATAAAACAATATACAATCTTTATTTGCGTAAGATAGCTGCGCAATATGTTTACGAAGTTCTTTATAATCTAAAACTTCTATAGCATCATCTTTCGCAATTGTTTCAGGCGTTGTTTGTTTTAATATTTCCTCTGTTAATTCAGGAGTAATTTTTCTCATATCGTGAATATTTAATGAACATAAAATATATTTGCGATTTTATCACAACTTAATAGTATTATCTGTACCAAACCATTCTTGTGCTTTAGCAATAACGTTCACACTTGGATTGTGATAAAATATTGCCAAATTCTCTTTTGCTCGCGTACAACAAACATAGAATATTTTTAGGCTTCGGGATTTTATGGTTTCGCTTTTCCCATTATCGACAAATACACTTTCAAAATTATAATTATTCCAACCTCCATTATCTAAAACAACTAATACATTATCGAATTCAGCACCTTTAGTTTTATGTTGTGTAGAGAAGGGAGTCTTACCTTCTAAATATTCATACAGCTTTTGAAATTCAGAATATTTTATGGCTTTAACTCTATCGTAAACATAACCCTTTTCTAATTTAAATCTTTCTAATTTCTCGTCAATTAAACAAATATGCATTTCATGTGCATCATTAATTACTTCTTCAATTGTTTTATTCCCAATATTAATAAGATTTTCTATATTGTTTTTTAATGTTCTTTTGTCTGATATGGTTCTTATTTGAGGATAGTCTGTTTTGCGTAAAAACTCGTTAAATTGTTTATCGTTATATAACTCAATATTTCTTTGGATTTTGAATAAATGTCTAATAAGATTATCTCGTTTAGATCCTTTCTTCTTATCATCGTCATCGCTTTGTTTCTTATCGTCCAACAATTGATCTTTATCAATATGTATCTTTGACAACAGACTATAATCGTAATTTAATGCATAGGAATAAAGATCTTCATTGGTATCTATAAATTGTTGCATACTAGGAGTCGGCTGTACTTTCTTTAATTCTTTACCGCTTTTTCCCCGTCGCAAAAATTCAATAACCTCTCCAAATGTCTTATCTGAAAAATCCTCCATTATATTATTATCTTTAATATAATCTTTGATTCTTTTCTTGAATGCAAGAATTAAATCTTTATCATATACATCCATTAATGTTCTAAAGCCAGCTTTGTCAGCGATGAGATTATGTGTTAAGTTTAATTCTTTAGTTTTATTAGCACAACTAAAATCCCAACCATAATTCTCCGATAAAAAATGCTCAACATTGCTAATATCGTCATTATCTGAATACAGGAATAAAACACTACCATCTTTTAATGTTCCTTCGACCATGTTTGGAGCAGTAATATCGCCAGATGATTCTTGAATGATGCCGTCTGTTCTTAGTCTATTTGCAAGCGTGATGACAGCTCGTGGATTTCTTCGATTTTGAACTTTCTTTACCTCTTTAACTTGTCCTTTACCATCTCCTTTATATGCATCAATATCGCCGATACCGGTATCATATATAGCTTGCATTGCATCACCAAAGAAACCAATAATACATTTCTTAGTAGTTCTCGGCAAATACTCTAATAATATCTTTACAACCTCTTCATGAGTATCTTGGTATTCATCTATAAAAATAAACTTATACTTATCTTTTACAATATCGCATAATTTCCAGTATTTACGGAACATATACTCGGAAAGAATCAATAATTCATCATGGGAAATAATTCCATCTCTAAGTTTTAAATATTCTTTGTACTGAATACTTACTGGTTCTTCTCTGTTTTCATAATAATCCGATGGGACACTTGTTAAGTCATCAATTTTTAACTGTTTTACATCTTCATCATTAAATAGTGCTATCAGCGACTCTTTAAGTTCCTTTTGAAAATGTTTAATATTATCCCATAAAAAATCGTGGATGGTGGACACATTTAAGTTCTTATGATTTACACGTTCCTCAATCTCCTTTACCGCAGCATTGGTATATGTTATACAAGCGACTTTGACTGTTGGGTTACTTGTTAATACTTGTTTGATTACTTGTACTAAAGAATATGTTTTACCGCTTCCTGCTCCACCACTGAGCAGAAAGTTCTCATTGCTATTAATGAGTTCCATAATTTGCAGGAACTCATCTTTTTGAAATTCATTAATTAGTCTTTCTTCAGCCATAATAATCCTTCTCTTATATATGATGGTATTTGCCAATTATTATATTTGTCATTTGTATGGAATAGAATATCCATTGCAAAGTAGGTTTTCTTTTTCACACAATTAGTAGCTAAATCATATGCATCAGTATTTGCAATGTCAAAAGACTCTCTATTTTTAAGCCCCATAAATTCATTTCTGTTTGTATTAACAAAGTTTCGATTTATATGAATAAAGGCGTCTTCAAAACTTCTAGCATTATATTCATTTTCCTTCGTTTGATAGGCTATACACAATTTGCCATTATTCTGTACAACCCAAGCATTATTGACTTTATCGAATATTTTATCATTTAGTGTGTAACTCTTTAAATTATCTAATGTTACACTGCCAAAGTAATGTGATATCGCAGAATTAGAATAAGATACACCTTCTGCCACTCTACATTTCTCTCCCTTAACATCAATCGTGTCTATATCTGTTATAATCAAAGTTTTAATTCCTAAGAATGCTATAAATTTATCGAATATTTGAGAATATGCTCCAACTTCGATAATAGATATGTTTTGCGATAACAATGGTAAATATGGGTCTTTCTCTGCATTATTTTTGAATGTCTCAGCTTCTTCTATATCTATTTTCTTCATCATTGCTGGAATAAGCATTCGCTCTGTATCACCTTCAATCAGTATAGCTTTTTCTGCAAAAAATATTTCGGCCCTACTAATTGTAAGATACTGAGTTAAAAAATGATATTCCTTGCTTTCCTCATCATATTCCTTTTTAAGATCTTTCAAATTCTTAGCAACAACACTATTGTCCCCACTCTTCTTGAGATACTTAACATCATCAAAGTCACTATCTGCCACGATATGAGAAGAATGTGTTGTTATTATGTATTGTAGCTTTCGGCATTCTCCGTCTTCGCGTTTTATTCCTTCTCTCAACAGATTCTTGATATTCTTAATGAACACATATTGCATTTGTGGATGAGTGTGTGCTTCTGGTTCTTCTATAAAGAGTAAGTTTATATCAGCAGGGGTTCTCTCCTTTTCTCTTTTAAACTCTTGAATAAGGATCTCTATCTCAAATATCATACAGATTAGGTTCATATAACCTAACCCATTATAATGTTCAGGTAGTTTATTATTGTCATCATGCTTATATACAACTGTCGTATTGCCCTTAAGCAATTCTCGATGTTGTAAATTGGATATGATTTCTATTTCTGATTCATTAGGTTTTAGCCCTCCAAAATCTCCGACCTTAGCTATTATATCTTTGAATAGATCTACATATATCTTACTTAATTGATCGTCTGTTTCACTAAGTTTATCTTTAAAGTCTTCGACCGCCTCACTTTGCTTTTGCTTAGCCTCTGTCCTTTCATATATTATTGAGGTTTGAGTTGATAATGTTTTATCTACATCCTTATTTGCAACATCTCTACGAGCACTAATATATTTGAAGTTTATTATATCTTTTGTACTTATCAACTCTTTATCTAAGTCAATATAATTATTCTCATTTAGATTTCGTGTATCTTTATTTATCTCAATAGATTTCCTTTTAAAATGAAAATAATTAGAAGACATATCTGCAAGAAAATCATAGAGTTTCTTGGCTTTATATTGATTATTTAATTCTTGTTTATGTTCTTCTTTAATCTTAAACTCTGCCCAATCTTTTTTTAGATCAATGTATTTGTCATATGATAATATATATTCAAATCCCAAAACTATCAGGTTATTATCAGGATCCAGATCCATCATGACTCTACTCAAATTCTCTAAATTACAAGTTTCGGTGTATTCTATAAAGATTTTTAATTTAATACCAATTTCTGTATAGTGCTCAGGTTCTATAATATCACCATTAATTAGAGCTGATAATTCTTCTTTGAAATCAATATTGAAATCATCGAAATGGAATTTATTACTATCAGAACGATTAAGAAACTTATCAAGAGCAGACAAAATAGAGGTCTTACCTGAATTATTTTTACCAATTATCAAGGATAATTCATCCTCAATATCTATTGAAAAATTTTTCAATAGTCGGAAGTTTTCGATTTGGATCTTATATATTTTCATAATAAATATTATCACAGTTATTACTACCTTTCATTCTCCTAACAAAGCTATTTATAAAAAATCATACAATAATGTAATGATATATTCATCAGGTAAATAGTATACTATTACATATGTACCCTTCTTGATCATATGCTTTGCGTTCATTGTGGATAAGGTCTATTAATCTTTGTAACTCGCAATTATTGGACTTCAGTTGATTAAAATGGCACAACTGTTCATCATATCTTTTTCTTGAACCTGATTTTAATCTGG
>CALEFD010000090.1 GCA_937876995.1 uncultured Bacteroidales bacterium
GATGGTTTGCATCAGGCTATTGAAGCAAAGGAACGTGTAAAGGTTCAGGCTGCCACACAGACTTTTGCAACAATTACTTTGCAGAACTATTTCCGAATGTATCATAAACTGGCAGGTATGACCGGTACAGCCGAAACTGAGGCAGGTGAATTCTGGGATATCTATAAACTTGATGTAGTGGTTATTCCTACAAACAAGCCTATTGCCAGAAACGATATGAATGACCGTATCTATAAGACCAAGCGTGAAAAGTATAAGGCCGTTATAGAAGAGGTGGTACGTTTGGTAGAGGCAGGAAGACCTGTTCTTGTTGGTACAACATCGGTAGAAATAAGTGAGCAGTTAAGCCGTATGCTTACTATGCGTAAGATAGAACATAATGTACTTAATGCAAAGTTGCACCAGAAGGAAGCCGATATTGTAGCAAAAGCCGGTCAGCGCAGTACTGTTACTATTGCAACCAATATGGCGGGTCGTGGTACCGATATTAAACTCTCTCCTGAAGTGAAGGCTGCCGGAGGTTTGGCTATTGTGGGTACAGAGCGTCATGAAAGCCGTCGTGTTGACAGACAGTTGCGCGGTCGTTCAGGTCGTCAGGGTGATCCGGGTTCATCAGTATTCTTTATATCACTTGAAGATAATCTAATGCGTCTGTTCGGTTCGGACCGTATAGCTCCGCTTATGGATAAGATGGGTCTGGAAGAGGACGAAATGATTGAAAACAGCTTCATCACAAAACGTATTGAACAGGCACAGAAAAAGGTGGAAGAGAACCATTTTGGTGTTCGTAAACGTTTGCTTGAATATGACGATTGAATGAATAAACAGCGTACCGTAATTTACGAAAAACGTCGTCATGCCGTAATGGGTGAACGTATAGGTATGGATATTGCCAATATGATTTGGGACAGATGTTCTAATGCTGCAGAAAATTGTGCCGATTATGAAACATTGCAGATGGAACTCTTCAAGATTTTGGCAATGGAGACTCCGTTTACAGAAGCGGAATTTTCAAAGATGAAGCAGGAGGAGATTGCAGATAAGATATTCAATTCTGCAATGGAGAACTATAAACGTAAGAGCGACAGAATGGCTCAGGTAGTATATCCTGTAATTAAGAGAGTGTATGAAGAACAGGGCGATAGATTTGAGAATATCTTGATACCTATAGAAGATGGCCGTAGAGTATATCAGATTCCTTGTAATTTGAAAGCTGCATACGAATCGGAAGGTAAAGAGGTGGTGAAAGCATTCCAAAAGGCAATTCTTTTGCATACAATAGATGAATGTTGGAAAGAAAATCTGCGTGAACTTGATGAACTGAAACACTCTGTTCAGAATGCAAGTTACGAACAGAAAGATCCGTTGCTTATCTTTAAACTTGAATCGGTTACTCTGTTTGACAATATGGTTAATAAAATGAATGACCAGACAGTTTCAATACTTATGCGTGGTCAGGTACCTGAACCGGATCCAAACAGAGTACGCGAAGCTCCGGTTCAGAATCGTCAGCAGCGCAGACAGTATAATGAGTCTAAAGCAGATTTAAGTGATCCGAATCAGACTGCTGCGGCTCAGCGCGATTCAAGAAATCAGGTGCGCGAACCTATCAGAGTAGATAAGGCTCCGGGAAGAAATGATCCATGCCCTTGTGGTAGCGGTAAAAAGTACAAGAATTGTCACGGAAAGAATATGTAATAGTTCAATATAATGTCTATGAAGTTTAATGAGTCTCTTTTGAAAACTCTTTCTGATGCAATTAATGGTGCATTGAAAAAGTTTAGACAATCTGATGATTTGTCGGTAGTTACAGATATCTATCTGCAACCATTGCATGATAGTGCTGTACTAAGAATTTATGACGATGATGAAGAATTGGCTGTAGTCTCTATTCCACAATTAAATGATATTCCTGAGGATGTTTTTTATGTTGAGATGGAAAAGCAGCTAAGGAAATCATTGCAGCAGATTGATAAATTGGAATCATTAGAAACATTATCTATCTGGAAACCATTCTCTTTTGTTATGGTAGATGATGATAAGGAGACATATTATGAACTTATGTTAATAGATGATGATACGGCTCTTGTTTCTCAAACCTTGATGGAGGGTTTAGATAAAGAATTGGACGATTTTTTATCTGATTTATTAGAAATTTGACAAGAAATTTTGTATTTCAAATAGTTAATTATACATTTGCAACATCATGAGAGTCAAGCGCAAACTAACGTTTGTGTTTGGCTCTTGTTTTTTATTATTAACACACTAATTTACTATTGTAAGAAACAGAAAGAAACTTTTATTTCAAGTGTTAAATATTTTGTAGAATTTTGTAATGATTTTATCAACGATGTGTTTATGAAAAGAGTGTTACTAATAATCTGCATTGCCCTGTTGGCGTTTGCGAATCTCTATTTATGGGGGCAATTGCGTATAGAACGAGATAACTTTTATCCTATAGCAAAGAATCAGACAGAAGAGGCTTTGCTTGCTTATCAAGCAGGTTTTGAGGTTATGCTTATGAATGATGGCATAGCTTTGGATTCTGTCAGATATTATGATTTGTCTGAAAAAGTGGAACTACCACTATCTTCGCAGTTTAATGATTCTGTTAGCCATTATTTTGTGATGCGTTTCAATGAATATGATTGTGAAGCGTGTGTAGAGTATGCTTATCAGAAGATGGCAGAAGTGTTTGCAAATGAAAAAGATGTAGATATTATGATAGTCAAGAATACGGTTGAAAATCAGCTGTCAACTTCAATGGAGCTTGCTTATGGTAAAAATACTATAAAAAAACTGGATATTGTCAATATGGAACTTCCTATTGATGCAGCAGGCGTTCCACATTACTTTATTTTAGATAAAGATATGAAGATACACGATATGTTTGTTCCAGACAGGCTAAATCCCGCAGTAACAGACGTCTATTTGGAACGCATTGTCCAAAAATGGTTTCAAGAATAAATAATGAACAATTTATGATGCTTTCTAATTTATATTTACTACTTTCGTGTAAGTAATAGTTAGAAAGCATTATAGTATGACAATAAAAACGTTTCAGAATTACGCTCTATGCTGTTTCGCTATAGTTTGTTTGGTCTCTTGCAACAAACGTGCAGATTACTACAACACATTATTACAAGTAGAATCTCAGATAGAAGAGAACCCGCAAGAGGCATTAACCACCCTACAGCAGATAGATACAGATAACCTGTCAGGTAGAAGAATGCGTGCCAAATATTCACTGCTCTACTCTATAGCATTAGACAAAAACTATATAGATACAACAGATATAGAAATATTACAACCCGCCATAGCATATTACGGAAAAAAGGGAACCCCTACAGATAAACTTAAAACACTCTACTATCAAGGTGTGATTTACCACAACCGTGGGGAACATGCTCAGGCAATGGAGTGCTACCTGAATGCTTTAGAAAAGGGGGAAAAGAGTAATGATATACTAACCAAAGCGCGAATATATGTTGCACAGGGTACTATATATAACCAACTATATGAATTTGAAAAATTTATAGATGCTAATCTAAGAGCGGCAGAACTATTCAAAACAGCAGGAAACAACGAAAGTTATTTTGGTTGTATGGTAAGAGCGTTGAATGGATATATCCTAAATGACGATACTATAGATGCAGACAGCTGTATTCAAATATGCAAAGAACTACTGCCTACAGTCAGCATAAAAAGAGTAGGCAGTTTCTATTCGGCATATCTTACACATCTTACAGCGGAAAAAGTACATAGTGAAATACCTCTTATAATAGAAGAGTACACTTCTGCCGTACCTGAAGAGAAGTGGGAATATATTACACTGGCTTATGCATATTTGGAAATAGGAGAATATAAAAAAGCTCTCTCTATGATAAACAGACATACAGATTTTAGTAATAACGACCATAAAACAAGATATTATGCCATAATATCTGAAATCTATGAAAACATGGGCTATTACCAAGAAGCCTTAGAGAATTGGCGCTTATACCAAACTGCCAGTGGCGAAAGGTTCCTTACTATTATAGAACAAGATACACAGTTTATAGAGGAACGCCATGCATTAGAAATGGAGGCATTTAAAAAACAGAAAGCAAAAAATCAAATTATTCTAATAGGTATTATTATAGCTACCGCCTTAGTAGCCATTCTTATGGTACAGAGAAAACATTTAAGAATAAAATCCATGGAAAAAGCATTGCTGGAAAAAGAGCGTGAACAATATAATCTACTATACCAACAAGCTGAAGAAGAGAAGGATAAATTAACCGATTTGTTAAAAGAAAATAAAGAATTGGACGATTATAAAAGAGGTATTATAAACCAAAGACTTGAACTTTTAAATACGTTTTTTGCTTCATATATAACAAATAATAATGAAGTGAGTAATAAGGCCGATAAAGAAATTAAAGAATTTATTAAAAATAAGGATAACTTTATGGAATCCACACGTATAGCCTATACAACAAGTAATCCACAGTTTATAAAATATTTAGAAGAAAAAGGACTTACCAATTGGGAAATATGTTATTGCTGTCTATATGCATTGGGTTTAAGAGGTAAAGAGGTAGGTAGCTACATAAAAATGCGTAGTCATTATAACATAAGTACCGCAATCAGGGCAAAATTAGGGATTAATGAACATGAAACTAACTTGGGAATCCATATCAGAAAATTATTAAAGAATTTTAATTCATAAAACGCTAAAATTAGATAAATCTGAAACTTTATTAATAGGTGTGCCAAAATTTCTACTGACCCTTATTGATTATCAGTGATTTAAGGTTTGGAATCTGAAACTTTTTTTTTGCAAGTGAAACTTTGCCTTCATAACTTTGCTGTATTAACAAATAAAAACCAAT
>CALEFD010000091.1 GCA_937876995.1 uncultured Bacteroidales bacterium
ATAATTACGATTATCTACCACAAAACTATCAACATCGTCACCCTTTTCGCCAGCAAAAGAATCGGAATCTTTAAGAGCATTTGAAACAGACTTTTGCAAATCTACATCTGCGCTCAAAAACGCATCCAAAAGAGTTTCCATTCTACTCTTCACCTCTTTATCGGTCCCGGACAATGGCACTTCATCTTTTTGAGACAGATAATCCGATATATAATCTGCACTACAAACTGTCTGCAAAGCATTCATCTCACCCTGTTCATACTTATCTAAGAAAGCATCAACAAGCTGCATGGTCCTATCTGTAGTGTTTTCCGCCATATTACCAATTGGCTACTGTAGCATTAAATATCTGATCCACTATATCGTCTATCATCTGCTGAACCAGTTCTTCCTGAACTGCAGAGAGTTGCTGGCTTGAATCATATTCTCTGGTTGCAGAGAAAGTACGATCAAAATCTTCTTCTCTATTCTTAGTATTGGTAAATTTCACCTTTACGGTCATTTTTAATTGAACCATAGATGAATAACCATCTGCCGATATAGATTTATTTGTCTGGTCGTAAGAAGTTATTTCGCCCGAAATCTGCAAATCTCCATCTCTCTTAACCTGACGAAGTTTTGTTTGGCGTACATAAATATCGCTCAATGAATTGTTGAACATAGAGGCCATAGGTCCCCACTGATACGAAGCTCTGTTTGCAAAAGGATCAAGCGTAATGGTCTTTATAACATTATAATCTATTGATGCACCATTCAATTTATATGAAATGGTACAAGCAGTTGTACAAACCAATACAGCAAATATTACAAAAACGTTCTTTAGCTTCATATTATTCAAGGTTATACTCTTTTATCTTTCTATAAAGCGTCCTCTCTGATATATTCAAATCTCTTGCAGCATCCTTGCGTTTTCCGCCATGCTTCTGCAATGCACGCTTAATCATATCTTTTTCCACTTCATTAAGCGACAACGATTCTTCTACATACTCTTCTGTATCTTGAATATCATCATCTGCACCATCTATGGTTATTTTTCTGGCAACCTGTTCTTTAGTGGTAATAATAGAAACCGGCTGATTTACAGATGGAGACTGTTCCACAACAGTACCGGCAGAAAGTTTTTTTACCTGATCTTTCAAATCTGTAATATCTCTACGCATATCAAAAAGTACGCGGTAAAGTATCTCTCTTTCGTTTTCAAAAGAGTTCTCCTGACGCTGACCACCTGTCAAAACAAGCGACATATTTTCGCGTCTGTCTGGCAGATAACCCTTCAGCACTTCTGCCGTAACAACTCTTTGAGACTCCATTATGGAAATCTGTTCTGTTATATTTTTCAGTTGACGTACATTTCCCGGCCAATGATATGTAACAAGCAGATTTCTGGCATCATCGGTAAGCTGTATTGCCGGCATCTGATACTTTTCTGCACTATCGGCCGCAAATTTGCGGAACAGCAATGCAATATCCTGCGGGCGTTCTCTTAATGAAGGTACTTTAATAGGAATAGTACATAATCTGTAGTATAAATCTTCGCGGAAACGTCCCTGCTCTATAGCCTTTTGCAAATCCACGTTTGTGGCAGCTACTACTCGTACATTTGTCTTTTCCACTTTTGAAGAGCCCACCTTTATAAATTCTCCCGATTCAAGTACACGCAACAATCTGGCTTGGGTAGCCAATGGCATCTCTGCAACTTCATCAAGAAATATTGTACCACCATCAGCTTCGGCAAAATAGCCGTTTCTGTCATTCACAGCACCGGTAAACGCTCCCTTTTCGTGACCAAAAAGTTCTGAATCTATAGTTCCTTCAGGTATAGCACCACAGTTCACTGCAAGATATTTCTTTGTCTTGCGCAGACTGTTTTCGTGGATTATTTTTGGGAATATATCTTTACCCGCTCCACTTTCACCTGTTATAAGCACAGACAAATCTGTTGGCGCAACCTGTATTGCCACGTCAATAGCTCTATTCAGTTCAGGAGCATTTCCTATCAAGCGAAAACGCTGCTTCATTCTCTGTACTTCTTCAACATTCATAACCTTACCTCTGAAAAACTATGCAAAATTACTCATTTTTACAGAATTCCCGCCACCACACCACATAAAATTGAGTCGGAGTATATCAATACACTCCGACTCAGTCTATTATACATGCTCTATCTGATGATTATCTTATATACACCTTTCTACCATTTTGTATATAAATACCTTCTGATGGATTCAAAACACGCTGACCATTTAGATTGTAATACACAGGTTTAAGATTATTTGTTTGAATACTTCCTACACCACTTAAATCTGCTTCTACAACATTAAAGAAAGATTTCCAATATGCAGCAGAAGTGTAATCTGCTAGACTGCCAATAGGTACAGTTACAGAACATATATCAGTGTTAACACCTCTAAATGTAAGCCTTGAAGCTTTTGGAGGAGTAGTAGAGAAACTGATAATTTTTTCTATACCGCTACAATTATACAGTAGATAATTCTCCAATTTAGTTACATTTTCACCTATAATTACAGTTGATAACCCGGATTGATTATTGAAAGGTGAATAACCTGCATCTTTAGAAGTATCAAAAGATAAATCACGTCCTATATAAACGCTCTCTAAAGGACAATCTGCGAATATTGGATAATTCATTAAATCTCCGAATTTATTACCTATAGTTAAAATCTCTGTACCATCTTCGAAACGCAGATCCTTCAGTGATACGCATCCGGTAAATGCTTCGTTTGCAATATTTGTAACATTGGCTGGTAGCGTAATACTTTTTAGAGAGACACAATCTAAAAATGCATAATAGTTTATAGTTTTCAATGACTTTGGCAAAGTAATTCTTTCTAAATTTTCACAACCACTAAACACGTATGATTCTATAGTTAAAATATTGGCACGAACCTCAACTTCTTTTAAACCAACAATATTGCTAAAAGCATATTCCTTGATTACTTCCACTTCTTCCGGTATCACTAATTTTAATACTTCATCTCCTCCAACATAAAAATTGCCCACTATACTAAAAGGGTTAGACAAATTGTTACCAAACGAAATGCCACACCAATCTGAAACAGAACCTGTATAATTAACATATTGCAAACCATCGCAACCTAAAAAAGCATCAGAACCTATTGACCGAATATTTTTTCCTAATGCAACATTAGTAAGACTTTTACATCCGCTAAAAGCACGTTCTCCTATTGAAGTAACACCATCTCCTAAATTAATACTAACGATATCAATACGATTATAAAATGCATCATTTGCCACCATATAAGTATGACCATCTATCGTATTTGGTAATATAACATCAATATTCTCACCAAAATATGTCAACAATTCAATATTATTCTCATCAACAAAAAAGAAACAATCATCAAGACCTTTTATTTTACTATCTTCTTCCTTAGAACATACATTCTTAGCATAGTACGCTATTCCGCCATTATCGCGACTTCCTACTACAACATCCAACGATGACTTATTAAAAATTTCATACAAATGATAACAACCGGCGAATGCATAATTCTCTATAGAAGCTACGCCTTCTTCTATTGTTACACTCAAAAGATTTGTACAATCCTGAAATGCAAATTCTCCAACATTACCAACAGATTTCGGTATTGTAATTTTCATAAGGTTCGTACACGATTTAAAAGCGTACTTTCCTATGGAATTAACACCTTCTGAAATAACAATTTCCACAAGTTCACTAACATTCGATTTCGGTTGCCATACATCTATCATCTCCATATCTGAAAGAAGTATTGGCGCTGCAAAAGCATAATTAGCAATTTCATAGCTATATCCATTAACACTTTCTGGAAGTTTAATTGAGGTATCTTGTCCTGTATATGCCAATAAGGTTACATCATTATCTTCTATATAAAAAAGGAAATCACCTAACATTTTTAATTTACTATACCCCTCCTCAGTATATACATTTTGTGCATACAAAGCAACATTACCATAATCGTCAGATTGTTCAACAATATTCAATGCAGATTTATTAAATATTTCATACAACTTTTCACACTCCATAAATGCTCCAGATCCTATTTCTTCTAATTTTGATGGTAATTCCAAACTAACTAAACTATACGAATTATAGAATGCCATCATTCCTATAGATTTTAAATTCTCTGATAAAATAACATTTTTCAAACCTCTACATATATAAAAGGCATAATCCTCTATACATGTTACACTTTCAGAAAATATTATACTAGTCAAATTCAGACATCCAGAGAATGCAGCGAATCCTACCGTTTCCACACCATACGGAATTATATATTCACCCTCTTTACCTGCAGGATAACATACCAACTTTTTCTTGCTTTTATCAAATAACACTCCATCAATAGAAGAATACATTTGATTCTCATTATCAACTTCAATATTTTGCAATGAAAAACATTGTGTAAAAGCGTCATTACCTATAGCCGTAACACTATACGGGATTTTCACGTGAGTAATTATCCTACAATTTCTAAATACATTATTACGCAATGAAACAACATCATATAAATCTCCATTAAAGCTAATATTTGAAGGTATATTCACTACAGCTTGTATAGCATCTGAATATCCACTGACCTCAGCTGTTTTTGCTTCTTCTGATAATTCATAAAAAATACCATCCAATTCTACTCTCTCTGCATGTATAACCTCAAAAAAGCTAAACACTACCAACAAAAAGATTAATACAACTCTAAATCTCATAAGCAATAACATAAGCCTACAGCTCCTATAGGTAATTAGTAAGACAAAAAAGAAGCGTGGAACTAAATGCCATTCTTGAGTGTCGTTGAAAAATTTCCAGGTTTTCGTGAACAAGAATGAAGCACTACGCTTCTTATATCAAAAAAATATAACAGTCTATACTGTTGTTCGCAAAAATAATAAACATTCTTAAGATTCCATAATTTATCAAACATTTTACTTCTCATACTTTTTCTAGTATAAGTGAGAGATACAAAAACTGATGTAGATAGATATTATTTCTACCTACACCACATAAAAATGAGTCGGAGCGTATCAATACGCCCCGACTCACTCTATTAATTATTACACAACTTCATCTCAGCTTAGTTCCATCTTAGTCCCAACTTGCTCCCTGCTTACTCCCGACTTAATCCCAGCTTGATTATTAACTAAAAACAAACAGATAACTATTTAAAAAACGAGATTATTAAATTTAAAACATATCTGTTTCATAGCTTAGTAATTTTGCAAATTAACGATTCTATCTTTACTATATAAATTCCCTTAGACAGAGGTTCTATACTAAAATACAGCAAACCATTAGCATCCGTTTTGTGAGTAGATATAACTCTGCCATCTATACTTATCAACGAGACTAATTGATTTGATTTAGCACCGGATATACATACAATATTATCATTTAGGATTATAGTAGGAATAACTGCATCTGTGCTTATTGAAGAAACAGATGTTTCCTTTTCAGTAAATGTAAACTTTGAGATACTTGATAATGGATACTCCACTACTACACTCGTAGTAGTTAATATCATATCTGTTTCGGTATATTTAATTACAGGCTTTTCTAAAAATCCGAAACAAATCTGACTTCCATCATTCTGGTGAATAATCAAAGTATTTTGTGCACTGATACGCAATGTTATTACACTTAAAAACAGAAAAACAAAACATCCTATTCTTCTCATCTCCTATTCAAATATATTGTCATTAACAATCCTTATAGCTCACACGACACATTTTTCAACATTTATTCTTTTATCGCTTTACAATAGTATATGTTACGTTTGTTTTACAAGAGCCCTTACTATTTCTACACACTGCATAATAGTAAATATATGTTCCACCTGCATATCCAGCATGAGATTTATCAAATGTTGTTTTTGCTTTAGTATGATCATAAATTCTCATCTCTTCACTTTTGCTTAAATCTTGCTCTGTAGGAGTAGCAGATGGTTTACTTGAATATGCTTTCCAATATACCTTACAACTCATATTTTCTCTATCGTCTCCTCCATTATTAAAGCGAAGTCGTATAGAAAATCCATCTGTATCTGTTGTTGTAAGGTATTTATCAAATGAAGGTGCGTCAACAGCACTATCAAAAACATCTTCATATTCAAAGTTTGGTTCACTTTTATCGCAAGATATAAAGGCGAATGAGAACAAACCAAACATAATGGTTAAGAAAATTATCTTTTTCATATCTAATTATACTTAGTTCCTAATCTAACAATATTACTTTTGCAGTTGCATTATTCTGACCTCTCATTGTTATACCTACAGGTGCACCTGATAAGATTGTGGCATCTGTTATGAAAAACTTGGGACCATTATATGCAATATAATCACCATTGGGTTCTGTTTGAGTAAACTCAACAGCAGCAGCCAGATGACCCGGATAATACACTAATATACATTGAAGTCCCAACAGGTCACGTACTATGCGAGTAATTAAGATTGAGCGATCTTCACAATCACAATATGGATAATACAATGATTCCTCAGGGAAGAATGCTCTATCGTCACCCCATACCTTATCGTCATATTCATATACAAAGCCGGTCTGCACCCAATTCAGAATGTAATTTACAGATTCTATCTGGCTAAGTCCACGAATAGCATCATTTAATGGTTTATACACTTGGCTTGCCACATCTGCCGGCATTGGCATATTAGCATACATTGCCCAACGGCTAACCACATTATCTCCTATTCTAGAAGTTGGATACGATGAATAAAAATCAAGTCTGTTCTTATTTGCTTTCATATTTACAACGACCTCATTACCTATGGAAGATTTGTGGTCAGTACCGTCAGTTTTATAAACATCAAACAATGGTTCCTTATTAATAATCAATGACAAGGAGTTCTCATTTGGAAACTGCGCCTGACATATTTTAAGTTTGGCTGGCAACATATCTAAACCATAATAGTTTTCTCCATCTATATAAAAATAGGATACATCATATATAAGATGTTTGCTTGCATATAGCAAATACAATTTATTTCCATCTGAGCCTAATCTCATTTTGTAACCTGACTGCATATATAGATATGCCATAAAGATAGTAGCTTCATTACACTTCATACCATAGGCTGTTTCGCTAACTTTTTCCAAAAGTTTAAGATATGCCCAATCGCATAGTTGGTATTTATCACGCAAATTCAAACAATCAACAATAGTGTTATTATTGTTCTCGTTTGCGCATTGTCGGAATGCATTCGCAACATCAGATTCACTAATACCGGTCAATCTAATTTTCTGCTCTTGGTCAAATCTAACGCTTACGGGAGTTCCATATAGAACAGTCTCTACATACGATTCCACTACTACAGGCACCTCTTCTATTGGTTCCACCGGTTGGGGTTGCGGAATAACAGGAAGTGGCTCTACAATCTCATCAATCTTTATAGGAGTTGGCTCAACAGGAATGGGAATCTTTTTATCTTCCGGGATTACTACCGGAGGCGTTTTATCGTCCTTAGGTAGAGGTTCCGGTTTCTGCTCTTTAAATTCCTTCCAAGGGTTTTCTACAAATGTAGCATAGTCCTCCATTATTTGATTTCGAAATGTATCAAAATCTTCATGAATAGCTTGTCTCCACTCGTCAAATGCGGATTTCTGCTTATTATTGTTTTGAGCATGGCACTCAAGCACCATGCTCAATACCATGCCCAAAAGAATTAGAATACGTTTCATATCTTAATCAGATATTATTCTTTAACACCTCATCAACAAGTTCATTAAGTTCATCGCCTTCCATTTCAAGTTCCTGTTGCATTTTACGTTTCATACTGGCAGCAAGTTCTTTCTTATCATAAGCTATTCTAACCTGTACCTCATAGTTATTATTCGGAAGATTTCTATACAGAGCCACAACCGCACGTGTATTGGTCAATGAAGCATCTACTATGGCTTTAGCTCTTTCATTAAACTTATCAACTGTTACTGTATTGATACTGGTTGTTTGATTATTATCCAATTTAGCCTGCATAGCTGCAGCTACCTGAGTTTTAAGATTAGCGGCCAACTCTACTATTGCGGCATTACGTGCTGCAGCATAACCGGCATTATATGTTCCTGCTACCTGTGAAGCTGTATGCTGTATATAACGTCTTGTAGGACTGCCTAATTCATCTACCATTAGTTCTTCGCCTAACAACTGGCTTTCTGTTAGTTGCTTTTCTATAGCCTTTTCACCTACAGGAACAAGCCATCCATCTTTTTTTAACTGACGTGCTTGCTTCTTTGCATCCTTAGTAGGTTTCTCATTCAACATTTTGGTGTTAATCTCGTTCAACTTTCTCTGTTCTCTTGCTAAATCAACTGCGCTTTGTGCTGAAATTGTCATTGAACTCATCAAAGCAACCACTAACATAATAATAGTCTTTTTCATAATCTGTTTATTTTTAAATTAATAATTTTGTTTATTTGCCTATTAAAGGAGCTTTTTCTGAAAAGTAACCCATCATTGATTATTTTTTTTCATTTTTTATTGCATCACGTAACGCTATAGCATCTTCTATATGAAAAGCATATTTAGCATCATTGATGTAGTATTCTATGTATTGCAATGCTTTTTCATTCCGACCTGTTTTAACCAACAGATAAATGTATGTCCAACACAGTTCGCTATTCATTGTACATAACATCTGTTTTTCGTATTCCGCCACTTCATCAATTACAGATAGCTTTTCTATTTCGTCTATTTCAGAATTAAAAAGTACCATTAGCTGTTCTGTTTTTAATAAAGCTTCTTCATATTCTGATTTTTCCAAAAGAGTCTGAATTTCATTAATGTTAGGTTGTGCACTTCTAAACTCTGTCAGATTTGGAGTGATTCCAAGTAAATCTACTGGTGTTTTTACTTGCCATGGAGCAATCATAAACAACAGAGCGAAACATGCTGCTACAGATAATAAGGTAATGGTTTGTGGCAGCGTGAAGTTTCTTGCCGGTCTATTCCACTCCGCCATAGATTGTATTTTATTTTGTCTTTCACCCAACCGATGTGCTATACGCTTTGTTAATTCATCATTGGGAATCTCTTGATGTATATTCATATCCATTATATTTAAAGTTTATAAACACATACGTTTGTATTCTGCAAATACTTTATTACGTAAAGTGTTCATACATTTATTCTTAGCCGTTTTTAACCCATCTTTACTGCTATTCCTGTCACTTCTTAGCTCCAATATTTCATCTAACGATTTATTTTTGTAATAGAATAGGGTAAGTAATTCCAAACATCCTGGCGACATCTCCTGAAGACAATCATCAACAATACGGTTTTTCTGTGCATTAATATTATCTTCATCTTCAAATATAGCTATGCTATCACCATAATCTTGTGTATCATGAAACTCCAACATATTTGACAGTTGCTCACTGCGCACTAATTCTCTATATTCATTTTTTGCAAATGTCATTAGAAAAGTGGTTAACACACAAGTCATGGCCAAGTATTCACCATTGCGTTGTTGCCTACATATCACATTATTAATAATAGTGATTTTACCATTTTCTATTTCTGTCCATAGTTTAAGAAATGCTGTTTGAAAGATTTCTTGTTTTTGATCTTTATCAAAAAAAACTTCATTAAAGTGCGAATCAAAATATTGTTTCGATGTTCGATAGAACCATTCTTCTACCTTGCGTTCTCTATTCTGCAATCCGTTTACCACTTCCATATCTGTATAATCTTTCTTAAAGGACAGGTGCCATATCTTTTGCATATTCTCTTTTCTATTCGTTAAAGTATATTCTATATAAAAGTAACCCTCTGCAATACTATTTTTTTCCACTCACTACAGGATTCTGAGGAAAATGACCTTGATTCATCTCCATATATTCATCCAGAACATATTGAAGGTCTTCGTTGCTCATTGTAAATACCCGTTTCCCTAATGAATAAAGTGCATAAGTAAGTTTCCCTATTTGCATATCTTTTAGTTCCGTGCAGAGCTGATAAGGCTTGCATGCACTAATGGTCAACCATCGTTCTTCCTTGATTATTGTAGAGGTAATATCATTATTCTTTGGGATATTAAACTTTACATCTATTCCTCTTACCGGTTCGTTTTCTTGTCCAAAAGTAGCATCGCCACTATGACAGGCATCTATTACAACAATAAGTTGCCCTTTTTTACCTATCCGGTCACGAATAGTATTCAGATAAAAATCTACCTCATCGTCACATAGATGTTTTTCTCCATGATCTTTATCACCATAGTACATATATGCGTCGTATGGTATCCATGACTCATCCCATAGTGAGTAACTGGCATCTGTACGTAACGCTTCGTCACCATCAATATCAGACATCAACTGACCGTGTCCTGAATAGTGTATGTATATAACATCTCCTTTATTGCATCTATTTGATAGTTCCATAAATGCACGTACCATACCTTGTTTGGTAGCCTGCTCGTTTTTAAGCTGAACTATATCCGTAAAACCGGCATTATCCAGCATTTGTCTTACATAATAAAGATCGTTGTCTCCATGAATTTTAGCCCATGAACTATCCTCTTGCGCACCAAGTCCAAATAACAATGCACGATAAGTTACCGGATATATATGCTGTGACACGAACAATATACACAATAATAATATAACTCTCATGTTCATTTGTCTGCAATCGTTCTACGTGAATTTTCTATTACTACTGCCTCATTGATTTTCGCCATTTTTATTTATTTGTACTGCAAGTATTTAAAGACTCTTCGTGCTGTCATATGACAGCTTCTTCGAGTCTTAAATACACGCCGAATGTTTATTTATAATTTTAATCACATCGCGTCATATGGGTTTTATTCTGAGCCCAAGACGGGGCGCACACTATAACCGTTACAACGAGAGTTGGAGCTCGAGGATGTGACATAGTCCAAATGGGAGCGCAGAATGCGCGCACAGTCGCTGGTCGAGCTGAGCGAACGGGACCAATAGTACCCTCTAGAACTTACATCATTGAGACCTAAGCCCCTATAACCTGCAGCCGGCAAAAAAATGTAGTTAGAGTTCTTTGTGCTAGATACTTTAAAGCCATTTACATCATTCAGTGTTGTCCAAGTCCAAGTGCATTCATTGCATAATTCTCGGAATTGTTCTCTGGACGGCATGCGCCAACTACCACCCCAATTAGCACGAGCGGCATCATCAGCAAGTTCCAATTCCGTCTTATTGTCAACTTTACCATAATCACTGTTTGTGCAATATTTAGTCATATAGTCAACTGATCCGTTGCAATACTTATATGTACTCCACGAGAATGAGGACTTTCCGCTATCATAACCATTCACTTCACCCCAGGCAAAGTAATCACCATAATCTTCAGGACTATCTGCACCTACATTACAAGTAGCCCACAAGGTACCGGAAGGAAGGCCTAAATCTACATAAGCATAACCATTACCCACGATTACTTTGCATGTTGCTTCCACATTTTCATAGTCGTTAGAAATAGCCGTAACAAAGGCGACTCCACTACCTACCGCTGTAACCACACCATCATTAGAAACGGTTGCTACTGATACGTCCGAAGAAGACCACAGAATGTTAGATGTAGCATTAACGGGTGTTATAGTGTACTGAAGTTTATATATATCTTTAATAGTTGCTAATACCAGACTATTTCTATTAATGGAAATACTTGTTGCAGGAATAATTTGTTTCCAACCACGATGGCTATCTGCAGTAGGAACCGTTATATATCCACTATGACCAACATTCAATACATTAGTGGGAGTTTCGAAAATGGTTTTTAAATATATATCATCAATTTCTACTATAAAAGATGGTTCTTCTTGATTTGCAAAAACACCATAAATATATGGAGTATATCCCGATGATTGTACTGATAAATCAATCTCTGCTGTAGCATCTGTTAACAGACCGGTTGAACGCGAGAATGATGTATAAGTTTTCATTCCATTTAGTGAAAAACTTGTACCTGATTCACCGGTAAAGCGTATGCGACTGGTAAGTGGCACCAACGATATAGAAACCTCCAAATCTCCATCGGAAGGATATGTATATATTCCATCCTTACATACATAGACACCCGTAGTTGCATCAAATGTAATATCGGAAGAGGTTATTTTTACATTACCATCAAAATAGTAAGCCTCTACTACACGTGGTACTGTACAAGTAAGATAACTCTTATATCCATCATACTCTACCTGCCCCCAAGATGCAGAAGTTGCATCATACTCCACGTAAGCTTGTACATTATTACCATCTTTATCCTTCAAAATAAGATAAATTCGGTCACCATCTTTCCATATTACATCTGAAGAACGTGTTACACCCTGCAAATCAAAATCTACTCGATTTACATTAAGTGTTATATCGGCACGTTCCCAATGGGGACCATCAGTTGTCTCTTCTACATTAATAATCTCTAAATCTCCATTAGAACATGAAGTAATTACACACATTGCAAATAATGCAAGTATCAAAACAGAAATAGTTAAACTCTTTTTCATATATTTTCAATTTTCGTTTTTCTATTAATGATTCCAATCTTCGTCTTGTCCAAAAGTTGTTATATTCAAGCCCAAGTAACTATCATCAAAATTATTCCACAACTCATCAGTAGTATATCCGGTAATCGTGATGGTGGTGTGAGAATTACCTGCGACATCCCAATTTTGGTCTTCCGGAAATGTTATTATATCTGCCTGTACATTTGGCCTTTGCAGTACCGGTATATCTATATTATAGATTTCTCCATCGACTAATCCTGTAAGAGCCACTTTAACTATGGCAGTACGTTCCACATCTGCATCATATTCATCAGCTGTAAGAGTAAACGAATTACCGTTTTCGTTTATCTTCAACCAATTACAATCTGTAGTTACTGAATATGTACCGTCTGTTGTAACCTCTACAGGTAACGATTCTCCACCACGCCAATAGAAAAGCACACGAGTAGTATTTATAGTAAGATAACGACCTGATTGCCTTATAACAATATCCATAGGTATAGCATACTTTGGAGTAAATATCGCCTTAGCATTTCGTTCGTTTATAGAGGGATTGTCCATAGCAGTTATAGCTACGTCTATATTTCCTACACCGCTGCTTGAGGATAGAGATAACCATCCTACTTCAGTAGTTGCCTGCCATGTATCGTCTGTGGTAATATTTACTCTATGTATTCCGCCTGTTGATGGTAAAGAAGGAAATGATGAAGTTGATAGATTAAAATAGTGTTGTGATTGTGAGACACTAACTGTTTTTTCTAAACCTGTTACACCCTCAACGCCTATTTTTATCACACCGGAACGTTTTGTAGTTCCCGTATGTTCAGTTGCCGTCACTACTATAGAAGCATCTCCCGCTCCTGATTCAATATCAGTTGTAATCCATTCAGGTTTGGATATAATAGTCCATTCCACATTACTTGATACCTTCAGAGTTCGACTTCCTGCAACAGCTCCTATTGATAGATTAGCTGTTGAAAGATTAAAATATGACTCCTCTTGATTGATTCCCACACTAAATACTTCGGTTGAACCAATCTTAAAATCAATCTTACCACTCCGTTTTGAAGTTGAGTTATTAGGTGATACTGATAGAACTACTGTGGTAGTTCCTTTTTCACCTTCGGCAGGAGATATAGCGAACCAACTTCCATTGGTAGTAGCCTTCCAAGCAGCATCGCTTGTAATCTTTAAAGAATAATTAGTTCCCTTAACTCCAACTTCGATAGGGCCATATTCCGTAGATTCCATTCCAGCAGCATCTTGAGTTATATGTATAGTTTCTGTCAAAATTCCGTTTAGCGTTACCGTTGCTTTACGTGATGTTGCATTAGGATTCGGTACGGCTGTAATAGTTAATTGTGTGCTATCTTCTGAAACTACAACTGTAAGCCATGAAGCATCCCAGGATGTGACAATATCATATACGACATTCGAATTAACATCTATAGTTTGTGTACCACCTAAAGCTACAAAATTAAGCGATGATTCAGAAACATCAAGATTTGGAGTTGCTGCTTCCTGAGTAACAGAAACCATTGTTTGATAATCATAATCAGGTATAGTAGAGGTGAGCCAAAACATACTGGTTCGTAAATTCTCACCTGACATATTGTCTTGTGCTACAAAAGAAACAGAAGTATCATCAGTACCCCTATCCGGAGAAATACTAAGCCACGACGCTTGTCCGAAGAACTGCCATGGTGTGGAAAGCGCTTCAACATGAACACCTATATGGCCATTTTTTGCATCTATATCGAAATCTGTTTGCGACATATTGATAAATCGTGCATTTAGAGATGGAGTCCAGTCATAACTATTAAATTGTGTATAGTCTTCAACACAACCGGCAAACAGAAGTATAGATAAAATATAAAGTAATAAACGTTTCATCTTTATTGTATTAGCAGTTATTAAAAGTATAAATATAGCCCCATCTTAACATTAAAACCATTTGATACATAATCATTTAATTGCGACAGCGTGCTTGACAAACGTACATAATTTTCTGATTTATATATTAAGTGTGTATAACCGGGTGTTACACACAAACCCAAATGACTACTTAATAATACAAATTCTACACGACTGCCAACAGAAGCTTCTAATGCGCTGAAAGTAGTTCCTCTACTTCCATCAAAATTGACAATATTTACTCCAAGTTGTGGTGTTAAACGAAATCTTGTACCAAATACCAATCCATAGCCTACATTTAGTGCAACTATTGAAGGAGTAAATCTTTCTTTACTGGGACGATTATAAGAATTTTTGTCATCCCCTATATAGTTCCAATAAATATGGTTAGTATACGGTTTTTGCAGATACATAACCTCAGCATTTATATTTGCTAAATAGAAGCCAAGAGTACCACCATATCCAATCTTTTTTGCATACATAAATGTTGGTTGAAGGTACATTTGGAATGGTTGTTGATATTGACGTTTCATAGCGAATGATACATTTGGATTAGAACTATCAAAATGCATTCTTTGGTTTATTGTTTTATAACGCTTATGGATTAACATTACGTTATAATCACCCGAAGCAAGTTCATAATGACATGGAGTTTCGCCTATATATTCATCATTTATATAAAGTGATGAGGATATCGGTGTTGACAAAAATGTATATCGAGCAATATCGACTAAGTTTACTGATATTTCACCTGTTTTATTTTCCTCAACATTAACACTTACAGTTTCTGTTTTATAATTTGGGTATGAAACAGTAACAGTATGATTACCAATAATAGTACTATATGGTTCATCCATTGGTGCCACATCGACTTCTATTCCATCAACCAGTATAGTTGCACCGGTTTGATTTACAGAAACGTACAAACTTCCGACGCGTGGTTGTAACTGTGGCAGAAATTCATACACTGTACTATCTTGTATTACTATTTGCGCAGTTTCAGGATAATAGTTCTGATGTTCTACTCTTATTGAGTGTGAACCACTGGCAAGTGCCATTTTTTGTATGGCAGAAATGGTTGTTATGGTATCATCAATTACGAAAGTATATCCATCTGCTTTTAAATCTGAATCAAGTATAAGCCAACCGTATGCTTGACTTAGATTGACATTTATCTCTTTTATTTCATTTTCTTCTGTCAACTCAAATACACCGTCAACATCATGATAGTTATTTAGAGACACTCTGTAATGGTAGATACCCAAAGGCATTTGTTTTTCAAGGACACCGTTTTCGTCTGCTATTTCAGGAATTTTCCTCAATATTATTGTTGCACTATCATGGTTTACATCAAACCTAACTTTTGCTAATTTATTGGGATCTTTTATTATATCATCATCAGGATTAAAATCTGTATGCAATATAAGTCTATACACTGTACCTCCTACGCATTTTGATATACCGGATTCACTGAAGTTATAGTAACCATCTCGTGTATCCAGCTGACCATAACGTCCGTGACTAATTTTAATTTTTCCTGTTCCACCGGGTACGTAAATCCATATTTCGCCATTATCTTGATAAACAACATCTTCAGGTACCAAATCGCTTCCAAGATCAAAAGTAAAGGATTTATCCTGTACTGTGGTCACTAATTTAATAATAGCACAATACTGACCGTTTCTGCTGGCTTGTCTGTCGATACGTCTGAATGTAGGGTCTATTGCATCAATATCATCTGATAATTCCACAAAAGATTCTACCTTCATTTTTTGTGACATTATATTTCCAAATATAAATATAAACAGGAATAAAAGGATACTATGTTTTGTCCACTTGTATTGCATAAATTCTTTTGTTGTTCTGTTACTATGTAATTCTCTAAATTATATTAAAACTCTTTGAAGAAGTTTTGCCAATTGGTTAAATCGGCTACACCGTCTTCTTCATCCGGCATCTCCTGCCATACACGTACACTCACAATAGGAGCATCCGGATTCGTTACATCCACTCTAAGAAAAAGATATCCTTGATCTTTGTAGTTATCAGAAAAATAGTCTTGACGTATCTGAATTCCATATACATCATGGCCATTCTGAATGGAACGACGGCTTGGTTGGATATAGTTGTTTACAAACTGAATATTTACAAACTCTTTGCTGTCGAAAGCATTTTTCAAATTTGTTAAGAATTGTTCCTTGTTCTGTTTGGTTTTTACAACTTTTTTCTCTGTATGATAACCCGTTTCATCATTACCCACCATCCTTAAGACCTCTTTTCCAGTTACAATTAATGCATCATCAGAAAATATCATATCCAAATATTCAAAACGTCCTAATGCGTATGCCGTTTTATAGTTTTCAAGAAAGTTACTTATGGCTGCACGTGCTTGCGCTTGATCTTCGCCTGCCATATTGCAGTATATATCATTTTCTGCTTTAAATCCTAAACCAAAAGTTACATTATCTATTTTTCCTTCTGACGTAAAAGTAAACACCACATTTTCCATAAATTTGTTGTTACCACTAAATGAGAACTCCATTGGAACACTACGGGCATATATATGTCCGTTGTATTCAGTATATGTAATTGTAGGATTACCAACAACACGAGCTTTTCCGTATTTTATAAGTTGAGTAAAGGCCTCAGCACCTTCAACTGTACACAATGCAGGGACTTGGTCATATTGTTTATTCTTTATAGCCTGAATAACGATGTCTATAGTTTCAGAATAATGTTGTACTTTATCTGCATCTATAGGGTTGTTTTCCATACGAACTGCAGATAAACTACTAATAGATTCTTTTTGTTTGTTAGACATTTGCGTTAAAGACTGACCTTCATAAATTGATGCAATATCGCCCACATTACTTTGAGTTACCTGGACTCCTGACATTCCTTGAAAATTTACGTCTTCTGCTAATGCGTCATAAACAGCTGTTAATTCCGCATTATTTCTATTTACCATATTGAGGAACTTGTATTCTATAAAAACCTTAATATCCTTAATTGAAAATGATGGTTCTAACTCTACTAAACCTACACCATCCTGAGCATAAGATATTCTTTCGCTAACATCATCCCCATCCCAATATGTATAACCTATTTTTTCTACCGGCTCTCCTTTATAGAAGAATCCTAAAAGATAAGAATCATCCTCCTCTTTTACCGATATTTTAACATTTGACAATATATCCTCTATGCGTTTACGTATCCATACCATAGCCATTTGTTCTTTTCCGTTTTCGTCAGTAACAACTGCATCCGCACGATAGCGCAAACTTTGTGTAAGAAGATATGAAGCATAATAATATCGTAAAGCATCTGCAAGATTCAGATTCAAATATGCATCGTTAGCTATCTGGACATTTGCTTGCATGATTTTAACTCTGTCTTCAAACATTTTGTCAACTTTTTCTCTTTCTATGTAAGAAAAAACTTTGTACGGTTTAGTAGTAGACACTACTTTTGAATGACAATCTGTTAGTGTGACAGTTGAATAGGTCTGCATTTTGCGTTCAAAACTGACGTATGTGTTTATATCCTGATTATTCTGCTCATTTGACATATAACTACGATCAACAGAACTTATATGCACAGATATTTTTGAGGACAAATCATGCAATGCATTCTCTTTAGCCTCCTTTTGAGAATCACCACTGCCCTCACCCCATAAATAGTATTCTTCATTAGTTTTTATCTCATCAACACTTTGTGCGTAAAGACCATGAGATATGGATAGACATAGTATCCATGCAATTAGAAAACGCAGTTTGATCTTGGCAGTAAAAGAATTTTCTTGCATAAAATTTCAAATAAATAGGTTTAACTTTGTAGAATTATCAAAGATTAGCATTTCACATTCGAATTGCACTTTGGTATTCGATATTTTAAGTCTTTTTAATCCAAAAGTAACCCTATAATTTTTAAAATTTCTCGTAAATTCCCCGGACCGAGTTGTTCTACATGCTGTAAAAAAGAAAAAACGTGGGAATCTGTACCAGTCACCCGTCCCGCGCCCAAGGCCTTCGCATTGCCCAATCGTAGTAGAACGAGCAACGCAGAAGCCCACGCTGATATGAAGAGTATAGCACACAAATTTAATTGTACACGAAATGCTATACTACAGATATACATACCCCGTAAGTATCTACCGTTGCTTTATCCTTGACTACGATTTAGAAGTTGCGAAGTTCTGGGTCGCCAAGTACAAAGCGTCAAGTAAACGCCTTTTCTTTATGTCTGTAACCCACCTATTCCTATCTTACCATTCGATAAGATTAACAGCGTAGGTTCTATTTTGGCAAAGTTATTGATTCTTTTTGAGAAAACACAATAATTATTAACTTATTTCAGCCAAATCAATAGAATGAAAAGCAAGTTTAGTAGCCAATATTTTGGAAGTACGTAAATAAGTACTTATATTTGTCGAAAATATTATTTGAGTGGATATGAGAACAGCTAATTACACAGATTTTAGAGCAAATCTTAAGGGATACATAGATTCTGTCATAGAAGATTGCGACACAGTAATCATCAATCGTGGCAACGACACAGGGGTAGTACTTATCTCTTTAGAGGAGTATAATTCTTTGAAGGAGACAGAATATATAATGTCATCGCCGGAAACACTTGAAGCTATACGCAAAGGAGACGATGATATTAAGAATGGCAGAGGGACTAAAGTAGATATTGACGATCTATGGAAATAGTTTTGCTGGAACAGGCTCAAAAAGACCGGGATTATTGGAAAGAATCGGGAAATAAAACCATAATGAACCGAATTACAGCCCTGCTGAAAGACATAGTAGAGCATCCATACACCGGTATAGGAAAACCGGAACCATTAAAATATGATTTGGCAGGAAAATGGTCAAGAAGAATAAATTCCGAACATAGACTGATATACTCAGTAAACGAAGATATTGTGACGGTATATGTATTCGCTATGAGATACCATTATTCAAAAAAGTAACTACAACAATTATGAAAAGAGATATTTTAACAATTACTGCACTATTGATTATGACAGTTGCAAATGCACAGGAGGAGAGAAGATTAATTACAATGGAAGAGGCTGTTTTAGGCACAGGAATTAGAACCGAAAGCAGAAATTACAGATGGCAGGAAGAGGGTTCTACCTACACCTATTCCGATGAAAACACCATCTACGTAATAGATGCTAAAAGTGGCAAAACCATATCCGAGACAGCTGTTCCAAAAGAGGAAGAACAGAAGGAAGAACCTAAGCCATACGCATATTCAGAAAAAGGGAATGTCTATTATACCGACAAAGATGGCAATGCACAGGCTATAACATCATATAATGAACCGGGAATAGTTTGCGGAGAGACAGTAAGCCGCAATGAATTCGGAATA
This sequence comes from uncultured Bacteroidales bacterium, assembly GCA_937876995.1. GTDB lineage: Bacteria > Bacteroidota > Bacteroidia > Bacteroidales > Bacteroidaceae > Colenecus. The sequence continues at coordinate 19,795 of CALEFD010000091.1, forward strand.
AGCGGAGGTATATTTGTATCGCCCGATAAACGCCGCATAGCATTCTACAAAAAGGATGAAAGCAGGGTAACACTATTTCCACTGCTGGACATAACCAGCCGTACCGGTACACTGAAAGAGACCAGATACCCTATGAACGGAATGACATCAGAAATAATCACATTAGGAGTATTCGACACTGAGACCAAAGAGACCGTATGGCTTGATGTAACAGATTTTACAGAAGAGCGTTATCTTACAAATATAACCTGGAACCCTGCCGGTGATAAAATTTACATACAGGTACTGGACCGCAACCAGAAGAACATGAATCTGAATGTATATAGCGCCATAGATGGAAGTTTTATTAAGACTCTTTTCTCCGATTCTGACAGCCGATATATAGAGCCACAATATCCTATTTACTTTATGGAGAATAATCCTGAACAGTTCATCTATGCAACCAATGTAAGAGACGGATATTGGAACCTGTATCTGCATGGCACAGACGGTAAACTTATTAAAAGAGTAACCCCTGTAGATGCAGATGTAGAGTACCTTACACAGAATGGTAATTACATTTACTACTATTCTGCTGAGGTTTCTCCAATAGACCGACATCTGTTCCGCACCAACATTAAGAGCGGTAAAACAGAAAGGATTACCAAAGAGAGCGGATGGCATACCTGTTCATTAAGTCCCGACGGCAAATATATTTTAGACAGATATTCTGCACATAATGTTCCAAACAACATAAACATTCTGTCAGCAGACGGCAAAAAAAGCACAAATATTTTTTCTGCACCCGACCCTACAGTTGAACTGAACTTTATTCCTATTGAGCAAGGTACAATAAAGAGTGCCGATGGCAAATATGATAACTATTACAGACTTATCAAACCACTTGATTTTGACCCTTCAAAGAAATACCCTGTAATACTATATGTATATGGTGGTCCACACAATCAGTTGGTTACAAATACATTCCAGTATCAGTTGCGCAGATGGGAAATGTATATGGCACAGCGCGGATATGTAGTATTTGTAATGGACAACCGAGGTACTCCAAACCGTGGTGCCGAATACGAAAAAGCTATTCACAAACAGTGCGGAAAAGCCGAAATGGAGGACCAGATAAAAGGTATGGAGTGGCTTATGGCTAACGAATGGGTAGATAAAGAACGCATAGGTGTACATGGCTGGAGCTACGGTGGATTTATGACCATATCACTTATGGTCAACTACCCTGAAATATTTAAAGTAGGTGTTGCCGGTGGACCCGTTATAGACTGGAAATGGTACGAAGTGATGTACGGTGAAAGATATATGGAGACCGAAGCTACAAACAAAGAGGGCTTTGAACAGACCAGTCTTATACCAAGAGCCAAAGATTTGAAGGGCAAACTATTGATATGCCAGGGAGCTATAGACGATGTAGTTTTATGGCAGCACAGCCTGAACTTTGTTGAAGCTTGTATAAAAGAGGGTGTACAATTAGACTATTTCCCCTATCCTACCCATCTGCATAATGTTACAGGCAAAGATAGAGTACACTTAATGAACAAAGTAACAGATTACTTTAATGATTGGTTAAAGTAGTTTGGAAATACCCCTTAAAGTAGTTATGGTAAAATCAGGCGAACAGGTAGCGGAAACAGATTCATCTTCCCACTGTTCGCCTTTTAACCAAATAGTTTTACAGCCCACCTCAATGGCAGGAAGAATATCTTTGCTTAATGAATCGCCTATCATTACAGCGTCTGCAGGCAATACACCTAATCTGTTAACGGCCAGACGGAATATATCGGGATTAGGTTTTCTAACTCCTTCTACTGCCGATTCTACAATACCGGTAAAATAGCGGTCAATGCCAAATTCTTTTAGAACAGAATTCATATTGCCATAAAAATTAGTTACCAGTACCAAAGGACAACGTTCAGACAGAGACTCCAATTCAGGACGCGCCACCATATTTATATTAGAAGTAACAACAGAATAACAACTATTCAACATTTGTTTACTCTGTACTTCTGTAACCGGGCAACCATTTTCCCTTAAAAAAATGGCTTGTAAGGAGAGTTTGCGTTCTAATGTTTTGCAGAATGTAAATTGGGGATTGATAATAGGATTTTTACCCAAAGTACGTTCTGCATAGACGTATGCCTGTCGCAGCAGAGCATCTTCTATAGCAGGAGCAACACAGGAATACGCCTGTTTAAACACCTTATACCAATGTCTGCCATCGGTATCTATTGTTCCACCAAAATCAATCAGTACTGCCTTCATAGCTATCAGACTTTTTATTTCCAATCTTCATCAGGACAACTCCTATTGTTATCCATATTAGTTCACGTAATCTGGTCACAAGTGATGTATAAAGGCCAAACGAACCGGGCATTGACATTCCCTGTGCAGCAATAGCCATACCACCTTCGCGAGCACCAAGTTGCATAGGCATAAAGAACATCAGATTACTGAACAACGATGAAAAGGCTACCATCATAACACTGTCCAGATAGGTAACATCCGGAAGAAGCACCTTCATAATAACCCAATACTCTATACACCCTACAAAACGTGCCACATATTCCAGCAGCAACGATATCCAGAAGGCATCTCTGCGATTTCCATGCAGTTCACCTATCTGTTCATCAATCTTACGTAGATTATCTATATGTTTCTGTTCAAAATTGGCTGCCCATCTACGTGCAAAAGGCAGTTTCTTTACAAACCCAAGCACACTTACCACAAACCCATACTTAAATCCGCGCTGAAAAACCACGCATATAGCTACAAATATAATAGCAACCACCAACAGCAATATTGCGGTCAAAGTATTCATGGTATAGCGTTCCATACCAACAAAAAACAGAGCAAAATATATAAATATGGAGGTAAGCCAAAAACAGAAGTGTGAAAAGATATGCATCATCACATATAGGATTACTGACGACGCAGCTTTTTTCTTCCCCACGTATGGCGACAATGCCATTATACGATAAGGTTCACCACCCATAAGTCCTAATGGAGTTGCATAGTTCAATGCAAATCCTGCAACTGTCATCTTATATAGCTGTAAAAAGGGAACTTTTGGTGTTTTGCCATCAGCAATAATTTTTCTCCAGGAACAGGTGTTGAGAAAATATATAAATACCCACAACAACACAATCAGAGGGAATAATATACCCATCTTTGAAAGCATATTGCCCACAACCTGCCAATCGGTTTCAAACGATAGTGCCATAATCAGTATAGCAACAATACCGAAAGCAAAGAAGATATTATTCCATTTCCTGTTCATACTACAAATTCTCCAGCATGTTTTTACAAACACCTTCGTGTTCGCGTTTCATATATACGAATATCACATTCAGCACAGTCAACTCAAAAATGAAATAGATCCAAGGCATATTAACCAAAAGTGATACAAACAGCACCGCTGCTCTTGTGTTGAAAGTCAGGATATTTGTCCATTTTAGCAGATGAAATGTAGCCTTACAGAATTCATTACCTACACTTTCCGGAATAGTATCACCATATTTCTGTTCCAAAGCCTGCATAAATTTCTGAAACTGCGGGGTATTGCGTTCCTGACGAATAGTATAGCGCTGATAGAAAAAGAGCCAAATCTTCCAGAACCATTTACGCCATGGTGTAGAACGTTGTTCTGCAGCAAGTTCTCTGCTGTTGTTCAATTCTGATTTATCCTTTTTGAACATCAGATAGATATTCCTGTAATAATCGGCCAATCCTGTCTGCTCTTTATGGCTGATAATTCCGGAGAAAAACATCAGTATCCAAATCCAAATACCCCAATTGGCATCTATACCAAAGGGCATTGGTTCAGGCATCATTCGCAAACCAATGCAAAAATAGATTGTAAAGAACCAGATATCGCCGGCAAACCCATCCAACAAACGTCCCCAAAGGGTCTTCTTGCCTGTCATACGTGCCAACTGACCATCCGCGCTATCTAACGTATTTGCCACTATCAGCACAACTATTCCCAATATATTCCAGTCTAATGTAGAATGATAGAAACAGAATGCTGAAAAGACACCCAGCACTATAGATATTATGGTAACTATATTAGGATGAATACCCAGACTGTTAAACAGTAATGCCCAGGCATAACCTATAGGTCTATTGAATTTAATATCGAACCACTCCTCAGTATCTTTCGATTTATATGTTGACTCTATGGATCTATTATTTTCACTCATATTATATCCTGTTCAAAATAAGTTCTGCTATCACTTTTGCGGCTTTGTCCTGGCAACAGCCAAAACTTGGCCAGTCATTAAAATCAACCAGATACAGGGTTCCCTCTTCAGTAACAATCAGATCGCCACCATAGACATCGGTTTCCAACATCTCGGCACTCTCTTCTGCTATAGTGGAAACTCTCTCAATGTCTGCATCCGGAATTTTGTCATTACACTGTTGTAAATTTCCAAATTTATCAGCACCGGTCGGATAGTAACTTCCAACTATGCCATAGCCACGCACACCATAAAATTTCAGTAGTTTACCGGAAACATGCTTCTGCAGAATGCAATTCTTTATACCTCTTTCCTGCATTTGTGCAACTATCATTGAAGCCTCTTCTGAATTCTGAGCCAAGCATACATCATCTTTACCAACAGAGTGTGAATCGCCGCGTTTTACCCAGCATGGAAAGATATTCCATTCCGCAGGTACTCCGTTTGTTGTTTCCAAACATACACTTGCAGGTAAAAAAGGCCTGTTTCCCAACAGCTTTATTTGCTCTGTTCTGCCACAGTTTCTTACTGCACTTACACTATTTATAATGGGAATATCCAGTCTGGACAACTCGTTCTGAACATCTTCTGATCTTGCCATCTGAAATACGGCATCTATATGAATTTCAGTAGGAAAGGTTTCTGAATTGACAAATTCCTCCGGAATACGAACCACATCCACCCCCTGATTTTCCAGTAACATGGATACTTTTTCAAATATCACAGCATCTGCACTTTCACGTCCGGGAGAATACTGTTTGGAACGACTTATACCTACTACTGTCATAGCTCCTCACTTATAAGAATTTCAGCCTTTGCCACATCTTCCACATGGTCAACATCAATTACTTTCCCTATATCGAAAGCTTTTACTCTCATACCATTCAGAACCAGTTGACGTTGAAACGCTCGCATTCTGGAGAGACCGTTTTCTATACACTCTTTCAGAACATCCAGACATTTGTCAGTCAGACAGTATATTCCTGCAGAAACATATCGACAATCACCCTGCATATCGTAATAGCCGGTAATGTTCATTTCATTATCCGTCTGTACATACAAAGGCTTTTCATCATCTATATACGATGTTACAGCCATTAAAGCATCTACATTGTCGCTGTTCCTGAATTCTTCTATATACGCTTTAAATCTGGCTGTACTGAATACTGTATCTACGGTTGACAGACAGAATTTCTCTGAATCCAGCAATTCTGACAATTCATAAAAGCTGTGCATAGAACTTGGCGTATTCCTGACACAAATATCCAGATTGTATTTACCGGCAAGTTCCTGTAATCTTTGAAAAACTGATCTGTTATCCTGATTTACAATTATAGCTATCTTATCTGCACCGCATTCCGTATAGATTGACAACAACCGTTCAACCATTGAGACTCCCAAAAGAGGCACCAATGGTTTGGGAAGAGTGGCACCTTCGTATGCCAGTCTGCTTCCCTTTCCTGCTGCTATAATTGCAAACTGCATCTATCTGCTTTATGCTTCGTCTTGAGTATCCAATTTCAGTTTATCGCTATCATCACGACGGTCAAAGAACTGCTTCTTTAACGGATTTCTGCTAATCTGATATTCAATGGCTCTGCGTTTAAAAATATCAAGTGCTGTAAATATTGCCTGACGCAAGGAGTTTTCATCTGCCACACCTTTACCTGCTATATCGTATGCAGTTCCGTGATCGGGCGATGTACGTACAACAGGCAAACCGGCCGTAAAGTTCACACCATCGTCCATTGATATGGCCTTTAATGGAATCAGGCCCTGATCATGATACATGGCAAGAACTGCATCAAACTTACGATAATCGCCACTGCCAAAGAAACCATCGGCGGAAAATGGACCAAAACACTGTATGTTTTCTGCCACCATTTCATCTATGGCAGGCTTTATAAATTCTTGTTCTTCCTTACCTATCAGGCCACCATCACCGGCATGCGGATTGAGTGCCAGAACAGCAATTTTTGGTATCTCTATTCCAAAGTCATACTTTAGCGAGTTGTTTAACTGCTGAATCTTTTCGCTGACAAGTTCTTTAGTGATAAGCGATGCAACCTTTGCTATAGGTTCGTGGATTGTAACCAATGCCACCTTAAGCGCATCATTCATAAGAATCATCAAAGGTTTGTTTCCTTCACCAAGTTTTGCAGCAATATATTCTGTATGTCCCGGGAAATTAAACTCTTCTGAATGAATACTGTTTTTGTTGATAGGTGCGGTAACAAGCACATCTATCAAACCGTCCCTATATTCCTGAACAGCTCTTTCCAATGCCTGAAAAGCGGCCTTTCCGCTCTCCTGGGTTGGCATACCAAAATCTACCTTTACCTCTTCTGCATTGCAATTCACCAAATTAAGACGACCTGCTACAGATTGATCGGCATTATCTACAACATTAAAATTTGTCTGCGAGCCCACCACTTTACGGTGATATGTAGCAATTTTAGGCGAACCATAAACAATAGGAGTGCAGAAATCAAACATCTCAGGATCTGCAAATACTTTTAAAATAATTTCGTACCCTATTCCGTTTACATCGCCCTGGGTAATACCTACTCTGATGTTATTATTCATATTATTTCTATATTATTCGGGAACAATTGTTATCTCTTCAATTCCATAACTAAATTTTTCAACCTCTTTCTCTTCCGGAAGAGCCAATGTGTATAAAGCAGCCTCCATTCTACGCATCAAATTACGTTTGTCGTCACCCGGAGCATATACAAAAGCCTCTACAACCACTACCATTTGGTTTTTTTCATCTACTCTTGATATTGATACAAACGGACCACCCATATCGTAGTTCTCCATTTCCCAAAGACCGCGAGCTATCTGAGCATATTCTCCTCTTACTTCTGAATCTTTAACTGTCACAAACTGATGAGCAGTTGTCATATACTGGTCTTTTTTAGGACCCGGTATATACCTCTTCATTACAGAATCACGCTTTGCAAAAAAATACTCCTTTGTAAATGTATTCACATCTCTGTAAGGATAGGAGTAAATCACAAAGTTCATATCTTTTTCACCCTTATTTGTTGCTGCCCAGAAGAAATTCTTGGCAGTCTTTGTTTTGTTCAATTCCTGCGGTATCCATACTTCACAATCAAATAGTGAATCTACCTTCTGCGATATAAACAGACTATGTTTCTTTTTTAGCAGTTCAATTTCCCTATTCATTTCGGCTTTTGTAAAAAAGTCGATGATGCTCTCCCCATTGTCTGTTACAAATTTTGCAAATTGTTTGGCATCCTGTGCTTGAATAGTCATAACCATCTGTGGTGAAGCATAAACATCTCTTGAGAACTTAATTTTTCCCTGAGAATAGATAGGATCAATGTTTACCAACAGAATATTTCTACAGTAACGTAGTGTTCTGTGAAAATCGTTCGATGATACTTTTGATATTCTGAAAGAGGGTTCTGCCTGTGGCAAACCGGGAACTTCACTCTCCAAAACCTCCTTCAATGCATCGTATGCGCCATTGTAGTAATCTTCTCCATCGGCCACCACAAGGATTTCGTATGGAATACCCGATGATGCCGGTGTTAAAACAGTTTTTCTGCTTGCCTTTTTTGTTTTAGCAACAGCAGCGGCTTTATTACCGCCATTACCATTATTACCACTCTCTTTACAACCTACCATCACCAATGGCAGCATTGCAATCATTAAACTGAATAAATTTTTAATCTTCATAGTTTTGTATAATTAGTGTTGTTTAATTGTACTCAACATTCCGCATGCAGCCCAAATATCTTCGCCACGCGATGCCCTGATAGTTGCAAACAGACCATGCTGTGTAAGATAATCTCTGAACTTAACTATATCGTCTTCGGCCGTAGGACGCAATGGGCTATCCGGAATAGCATGAAAACGTATAAGGTTAATTCTACAACTAAAACCTTGTAACAACGCCAACAACTCCTTTGCATCGGCTATAGAATCGTTCACTCCTTTGAACATTGTATATTCAAAAGACAACCTACGCTGATGCGCAAAATCATAGCGTTTTAAAATCTCCAGCATTTCGGTCATAGAGAAAGCCTTTTCTGCCGGAATAAGTTCACGTCTCTTTTCAGGATTTGGAGCATGCAGACTTATAGCTATATGACATTCACAATCTTCAATAAGTCTTTTAAGTTCACGTCTTATACCAACAGTAGAAATGGTTATACGCTTTGGACTCCAAGCAAATCCCCATTGGGCAGTAAGAATTTCAGTAACTGCCAGCACATTTTTCAAATTATCCAAAGGTTCGCCCATACCCATAAAGACCACATTGGTCAATGATTCGCGCTGTTCAACAGGCAGTGAGATTATCTGATTCAGAATCTCACCGGCAGTAAGACTTGCAGTATAATGCTGACGGCCGGTCATACAGAACACGCAACCCATCTTACATCCTACTTGAGATGATATACAAAGTGTAGCTCTATCTCTATCCGGAATAAAAACAGCCTCTACAAAACGACCATCGGCAACCTGGAACAGATGCTTTACTGTTCCATCAGAAGATTCTGCCGATTCTGCAGGGCTGGAAAGAAATATAGTATATCTTTCCGCTAAAAGCGTACGAAACTTCAGCGATACATTAGTCATTTTGTCTATGGAATCTACCTTCTTGACATACAGCCAGTCAGCTATCTGTTTAGCCGTAAAAAGAGGCATTCCCAACTGTAATACCACATCCTGTAGTTCAGACAGAGTAAGACCCAACAAATTTATTTTGTTACTCTCCATTTTATCCATTACTAATATTGTTTGCGAAGATACTAAAAAAAATTGACTATCTTCGCATTTGTTATGGTACAGATTATTGATATTCCTTTATACGGCACCTCAACCGCAGGATTGCGTGCTATTTTTGAGAAAAATTGTGATTCTTTTGTGTTTTTGAACATCAGCGGAAAGCAAATTTCCATTGATGACAATGCTATTGAAAGTTTTATTTCTACAGCACAACAAAACAAGTCGGGCATTGTGTATTCAGATTTCAACAAAGAGATAAATGGTGAAATAATACTCAACCCCGTTATCGACATACAAGACGGAAGTTTGCGAGATGATTTCGATTTTGGTGCGGTAATATGTATTTCACGCTTTGCTGCAGATAGCTTTGTAAAATCTCAGCCAAAAGAGTATTCCATAGGCGGATTATACCAATTCAGGTTATTTGTACAGCGCAATTTCAGCATAATCAGAATAGACAAACCGCTTTACACCGTAGTAGAAACAGACACACGCGCATCGGGACAAAAGCAGTTCGATTATGTAAATCCCAGAAATAGAGACAGCCAGATTGAAATGGAAAAGATATGCACTGACCATCTGAAAGAGATAGGCGCATATCTTAGCCCAAACAGGTACAAAAAGTGCCTTTTCAACGAAGATTTTGCAGTAGAAGCATCGGTTATTATTCCGGTTAGGAATAGAGAACGTACCATAGCTGACGCCATACAATCTGTACTAGAACAGGAGGCTCCATTCCCATTCAATTTAATCATTGTAGATAACCATTCTACCGACAATACCACATCCATAATCAATTCGTTCACTACAGACAGCAGAGTAATACATATTATTCCGGAAAGAGAAGATTTAGGCATAGGCGGATGTTGGGATCTGGCTGTACGCAGCCCACATTGCGGAAAGTTTGCCATACAGTTGGACAGTGATGATATTTACAGTGGCAAAGAGACCATTAAACAGATAGTAGATAAATTTTATTCAGAACAATGCGCAATGGTGATAGGCAGCTACAGAATCTGCAATTTTGCTCTTGAAACACTACCTCCAGGAATTATTGACCACAAAGAGTGGACAGACAATAACGGACCCAACAACGCATTGCGAATAAATGGTTTAGGAGCGCCAAGAGCTTTTTACACACCGGTAATAAGAGAGATAGGTTTTCCAAATGTAAGTTATGGAGAAGACTATGCTGTGGGAATAGCCATATCACGCAGTTACAGGATAGGACGTATCTATGAAGAACTCTATCTGTGCCGTCGTTGGGAGGGCAATAGCGATTCAGCACTCAGCCAAGAGAAAATCAACGCGAACAATCTGTACAAAGATAGTTTAAGAACAGCAGAACTACATAAAAGAATGGGAAGATGAAACAGATATTGAACAACCTGGCCGACTTTTTAAAAAAAGAGCGCGAAGTATGGCAAAAGGCCGATAAAGCTTTTCAAGACCTAAACAGTGTAAAGAGCCGCACTATATCATCGTCCGGATTGAGATTGCAATTCAACCCAAGCAGAATAGTATCAACAGCAGCCAACATCAGCAAAGAAGGTATTGGTAGTCGCGCCTGTTTTCTTTGTGAAGAGAACAGACCATCTGAACAAAGAGCCTATCCTATAAGTAACGATTACGAACTTTTGGTTAACCCCTATCCCATACTAAAAGAACATTTCACTGTTATAAGCAAGAAGCATCAGCCTCAATCCATTAAAGAGAGTTTGCCTACATTCATAAAGATTGCCACAGAACTGCCATCGGGATATGTAGTATTCTACAATGGTCCTCGCAGTGGAGCATCTGCCCCCGACCATCTTCATCTGCAGATAGGCAGCAATGACAACATACCGCTGATAGATAAAATCTGCAACAACAATTGGAGCAGCAACAGCAATATATCAACAATATCGCCTTTTGGATTTCCTGTAACAATAGTAAGAGGAGAAAACATAGAAGAGATTGAATCGGTTATAGAGAGCATTCCTATTCTTGACGGAGAATATGAACCACGTCTAAATATTATAGCCTGTAACCACAACGGAACTGTTTACACAGCAATAATTAAACGTGGCAAACACAGACCCGCCTGTTATTATGCAGAAGGCGATGCAAAGAAATTGGTCAGTCCGGGTACTCTCGATATGTGCGGATTGGTTATCACTCCAAGAGAATCCGATTTTGAGACTCTTACAGAGAAAGACATATTGTCCATATACAGGGAAGTTACTCCCGTACAGCCCACACTGCAAGTAGGCATAGTGAACGGAGAGAAGATAGAGTTTATGCTGAACGGAAAATATTCCGATGGAAAGGGAGTTTTCACAGGAGAGCAGAACGTTCAGATAGCTGACGGTAAGATACTATGGCAAGGAAATATAGTTGAAACATTAGAACTTAAGCCTGCATCTTCATCATGTTCATTTACCCTACATAGTGTTACCATAGGCATAGGATTCCATTGGGAACGCAACGAAGAACAGAACTTTACCGGCAACCTATCTTTTAAGTGCGACAATGGAACAATATGGGCCATAAACGGAATATCTGTGGAAGAATACCTGGAAAGCGTTATTTCATCAGAAATGAAGCCCACTGCTCCGGCAGAATTTTTAAAAGCCCACGCTGTAATATCACGTAGCTGGGTTATAGCTCAATGTCATACTGCCCGATACACAAAACCGGAAACAGACAAAAAAGCAGACAACTGCTGTACAGAGAGCAATAAAATAATTAAATGGTACGACCACGAACAGCATACTTTGTTTGATGTGTGTGCCGACGATCACTGCCAACGATATCAAGGCAAGAGCAGAATAATAAATTCGGCCGCACGCAGAGCCATACAAGAGACGCACGGTGAAATCCTTACTCACAATGGCTATCTGTGCGATGCACGTTTCAGCAAATGTTGCGGAGGTATAACAGAAGAGTTTGAAAGCTGCTGGCAAGAGGAGCATCATCCATACCTGACAGTACTTAGAGATAGCAGAAGCAATAGTGAATCTATCCCGGATTTACGAAACGAAGAGAATGCCAAAGATTGGATTCTGGACAGACCTAAATCATTTTGCGGTAACGCAGATGGAAAGATTCTAAAAGATTCACTCAACGGATACGACCTTGAAACTCCCGATTTCTACAGATGGCAAGTAGAATACACCGCAGAAGAGTTAACTGAATTATTCCACCAAAAATCCGGTTTAGATGTAGGCACCATTATAGACCTTAAACCACTGAAACGTGGAGGTTCAGGCAGGATAATAGAACTTGAAGTAACAGGTACTAATAGTAGTGTTATTATAGGAAAAGAGCTTGAGATAAGAAGATTGCTTTCCCAGACTCACCTATATAGCAGTGCTTTTACAGTAAGTAAAAAATACGATGAAATGGGGAATATCAGCAAATTCATACTTAACGGAGCCGGTTGGGGACATGGCGTAGGTCTATGTCAGATTGGTGCTGCAGTTATGGGCGAAAAAGGATATTCATACAGAGATATTTTACTGCACTACTATCCAAAAACAGCGCTTAAAAACTGTTACTGATAGAATCTGCGTACTATATCTGCCGCTTTCTCAAGCATTTCAGGTTTACCCGCATCAACCCAATCTGATGGATTAAAATCTTCTGATGCAGATATTTTTAGCAAATTGGCATAATCTATGTAAAATCCGGTTATGCCAAATTTATTTTCATTTACTGCGTTAAGATATTTCAAAACAGATTGTGAAACCACATGAATACCCTGAAAAGCGTATGATTTGCAAAGTGTATAATCAAAATCAGAAAATGCAGAACGAAGTTTTCCATCTCTGGAATCGCGCCACCCTTTAAGATTTTGAGAGTCATCAAAATATAATTTACGTGCAGTATCTCTATCGGCAACCACCATAGTCACATCTGAATTTGCAGCACAATGAATGTCATATAATTTACGCAAATCTATAGATGAAAAGATATCCACGTTATGCAATAAAACAGGTTGGTCGTTATCAAACAGTGGCAATGCCTTTCTTAAACCACCTCCGGTATCAAGCAGTTCTCCACTTTCATCCGATATACGGATATCCATACCAAAAGCCCCAAAACTATCGATGAAATCTACTATTTTATCTGCATAATGATGTACGTTGACAACTACCGTTTCCACACCTGCATTTTTAAGATGTAGCAACTGATGTTCAAGCATAGGTTTTCCGGCAACCTTTACAAGAGCTTTTGGTAAATCCTGAGTATAAGTTCCCAAACGACTACCCAAACCGGCAGCAAATATCAACGCATTCATAAAACTGTAGTTATACCTAATTCTCTATGAGTAAGTTCCACACAAATTTCATCGGCAAAGACAGATTTCAAATATTCCGCAAGATGTTGAGCCGAATATACAGAACGATGTCTGCCTCCGGTACATCCAAAAGAGACCATCAAACTGGTAAAACCACGTTTAACATATTTTGCCACTGCAGGTCTTATTATGGAATATACATTATCCAAGAAGAGTTGAATTTCCCCTTGTTCTTCCAGAAAGTCTATAACCGGTTTGTCTATGCCGAACAGCTTTTTATATTCATCGTATAATCCCGGATTATGCATAAAACGGCAATCGAAAACAAATCCGCCACCATTTCCGGTATTATCCTGCGGAATACCCTTGCGATATGAAAAGCTGCAAATTTTTACAGTAAGATTACCATTCTGCTGTGTTATTGGAGCGAATTGTGGCAAATTTACAAGTTTATGCAAAAGTTCCTCCAGATAAGGGTATTCAGGCATAGGCTTTTCCAGCAATCCACGCAAATTCACCATAGCCGCCGGAATACTCTGTATAAAATGAGCCTTATGTTCAAAATAGCCCCTGAACCCGTATGCACCCAACACTTGCAAAGTTCTAAACAAGACAAAATGGTCTAATCGTCTTAAGAAAGTATCTCTGTCAGTTTTACGATATTTTTGAATCGCATTCAAATACACATTAACCAGATGTTCACGCAAAGACGATGGATAAGCAGCTCTTGCCTGCCACAAAAAAGAAGCCACATCGTATTCCACCGGTCCTCTTCTACCCCCTTGATAATCTATAAAGTAAGGTTCACCCTCTTTTATCATCACATTACGCGACTGAAAATCGCGATACATAAATGTAGTTCGGAAAGAGTCCGATGAATCCAGTAATATTTCTGTCAGGTTATCAAAATCATCTTCTAAAAGAGATTCATTGAATTCTATACCGACAGCCTTAAAGAAACAGTATTTGAAATAGTTCAAATCCCACTTAACCATTCGCAAATCGAACCATTCCGATGGATAGCATTTTGAAAAATCCAGACCTTCGCCACCTTTGAACTGCAAATCGGGCAACACCATCATTACCTTTTCCAGCATTGACACCGATTGAGCAGAATATTCGCCACTATTTCTATCGGCAGAAAGATAATCGAAAAGTGATGTATCACCTAAATCTTGAATAAGATAGGCCAGTTTATCGTCAGAAACAGCTATCAACTGCGGCACAGCAAGCCCCTGCTTAAAAAAGTGTCGGCTTATTTCAAAAAAAGCTTCATTCTCTTGAACCGATGTTCCTTCTACGCCTATAAGAGTATTGTTTTCAGAATCGGAGAGCCTGTAATACACCCTATTTGAACCTGCAGGAGTAAGCTGATTTGCAGAATTCACATTGTGGCCTGTGACCTGAAAAAACATTTTTTCCAATCTATTATCCATCACTTTTCTGTTTGTGTGGGTAAAATTAGTGAAAATTAGTGAAGATTATGCGGAAAGATACAATACTATTAACTAAATTTGCAAAATATGAATAATAGAAACCAATCACCCTGGAGTTGGATTCCTACTCTCTATTTTGCAGAAGGTTTCCCATACGTACTGATAGTTACAGTATCTGTTATTATGTTCAAAAAATTGGGCATAAGCAATAGTGACGTAACTCTTTATACCGGATGGTTATATCTGCCTTGGGTAATAAAGCCACTATGGAGTCCGTTCGTAGATTTAATTAAAACAAAACGTTGGTGGGTTACAACCACACAAATCATTCTTGGAACAGGATTGGCAGGGATAGCTTTTTCTATACCTACATCTGATTTTCTACAATGGACATTAGCTATTTTCTGGATATTGGCTTTCAGTTCTGCCACCCACGACATAGCAGCCGACGGACTATATATGTTAGGATTAAGCGAAGGCGATCAATCGCTATTTGTAGGCATAAGAAACACTTTTTACAGAATAGCCAGCATAGCAGGGCAAGGCGGACTGCTGATAGTAGCAGGACTATTGGAAAAATCCA
Organism: uncultured Bacteroidales bacterium; assembly: GCA_937876995.1. Taxonomy (GTDB): domain Bacteria; phylum Bacteroidota; class Bacteroidia; order Bacteroidales; family Bacteroidaceae; genus Colenecus. Next base: position 35,098 of record CALEFD010000091.1, read on the forward strand.
CAGGCACTGTACGCACAGCCTGGAGTTTGACATTTCTGATAGCTGCAATCATAATGATTCTTTTGGCAATCTTTCATATTAAGGTACTACCTAAACCAAACAATGACATACAAAGTGCCACATCTGCCAAACAATTGGCAATAGGTTTTATACAGACATTCAAAACATACTTTTGTAAGCCAGGCATAGTTACAGCAGTGTTATTTATTCTGCTATACAGATTTCCGGAAGCCCAGCTCACAAAAATATGTCCACTGTTTCTTATAGATCCGCTTGAAAACGGCGGTTTAGGTCTATCTACCGAACAAGTTGGTTTTGTACAAGGAACATTAGGCGTTATAGGACTACTTATAGGAGGTATTTTAGGAGGCACTGCCATTTCTTGGAAAGGACTTAAAAAGTGTCTTTGGCCTATGGTAATAGCCATATCACTACCGGATTTGGTATATGTTTATCTTAGCTACTTCCCTACAGATAACATGTTCGCCATAGGTAGTTGCATCTTTATTGAACAACTTGGTTATGGATTTGGATATACTGCCTACACCCTATTCCTGATATACTTTGCGCGAGGTGAACAACAGACCTCTCACTATGCTATAAGCACAGGAATAATGGCATTGGGAATGATGCTTCCGGGTATGATTTCCGGTCAATTGCAAGAGATAATGGGTTACAAAATATTCTTTATATGGATTATAGCATGTTGCAGTATCACATTCATTGTATCTGCACTCATAAAGTTTGAGCCCGATTTTGGAATGAAAAAAACAGAAAAATAATATATATGATACTGATAGCAGATAGTGGATCTACTAAAACCGATTGGTGTGTATGCGATAGTACAAACAAGCAAACTATAGTCAAAACTCAAGGCATAAACCCATACCACCAAAGCGTAGAAGACATTACAGAAATTATAGAAAAAGAATTTCTGCCACAAATAACAGAGACAGAAAAAGAATCCATATCACAAATACACTTTTATGGTGCAGGTTGCGCTACAGAAGTAAAATGCAACATAATTAAAGAGATACTATCAGTACCATTCCCCAATGCTGAAATAAATATAGCCAGCGATTTGCTTGGCGCTGCACGTGCATTGTGTTGTAATCACGAAGGTATAGCTTGCGTAATAGGCACAGGTTCCAATTCCTGCCTGTATGACGGCAAAAACATAGCAGACAACATTCCATCCTTAGGATATATTTTAGGCGACGAAGGTAGTAGCGTTGCATTAGGACGCAGATTATTAAGTGACTGTTTCAAAAGACAACTACCACCTGCCGTTTGCGATGAATTTATGTCTGAATATGGTTTAACAATGGAATCTGTTTTAGAAAACATCTACAAGAAACCACTTGCAAACCGATATATGGCACAATTCACCCCTTTTCTGGCAAAACACAGAGACGTGCCTCAAGTACATGAAATACTGATAAGTTGTTTTACCGAATTCTTTAAACGTAACGTAATAGCATATCACAAACCATGGTTACCAGTCCATTTTGTAGGTTCAGTTGCCACCATATTTTCCGAAGAACTTATAGAGACAACAGAATCTCTTGGTATGAAAGCCGGTACTTTCATACAGAATCCCATAGAAGGAATTGTATCGTATCACATTAGCAACATTTAACATAGCCCCACATATCGTATATATATAAGTACTAACAGGAAACTACCAAATATGAAAAAATTATTTACAGTAATATTGTTCTTAACAACATCTACATTTTGTTTTGCTGCTTCTAACGAACAGTCAGAAGCATTAATGCGTTTTGCAGGTAACATACACCAATTTAATTCTATCTACCCGCAAGAAAAAGTATATCTGCAATTCGATAACACATCGTATTACGCAGGTGAAACCATCTGGTTCAAAGCATTCGTTGTAGAGGCATCCACACTAAACAGAGCGCCCAGCCGCGTTCTTTACGTAGATCTGATATCTCCGGGCGGAGTAGTATTACAGCAAGAAAAATTGAAGATAGTAGCCGGGCAAGCAGACGGTTCTTTCCCTTTAGTTGATGCAGCCACATCGCAAGTTCGCAGTATGCGCGGCATAACAAACTACCCAAGTGGATTCTACGAAATAAGAGCATACACAAACAATATGCTCAACTTTAAAAAGGAGACTGTCTTTTCCAGAGTATTTGCAGTATATGAACAACCAAGCAAAGAGGGTGAATACTATACAGAAAAGCCTGTAATCAAACAGATTATAACTAACGTAGAACAATACAGACCGGAAACAAAAAAACTGAATAAAATAAATCTTTCATTCTATCCTGAAGGTGGTCATCTTATTATAGGAAAGCCATGCAGAATAGCATTCAAAGCTACTGATGAATCAGGTTTTGGAACATCTGTTACAGGAAAAGTAAACGACACAGACATAACATTCAGCACCATCCATAATGGCATGGGTAGTTTTACATTTACCCCTACAGCAGAAAAAAACAGCGTAACTGTAGTTACCACGGATGGAACAGAGAGACGTTTCAATCTTCCTGACGCAGAGCTAACCGGTGTATCATTATCTGTTACAAATCATAACAGCATCAATTTGGCAATTGAGTGTACAGAAGAATTCACTGAAGAAACTTTAGGAGTAACTTTAACCTGTAGAGGAGAGATAATGGATTTCTTCACCATTGACATAAACAATAATACCATAACAAAACAGATAGCCACTGACGGAATACCGGAAGGAGTTTGCAGAGTAACTGTTTTTGACAGAGAAGGTAGAATATATGCATCCAGATTCATATACAACTACAGCAACATAGCAGCTCCGCAAATCTCAATTATTCCAGACAAAACCAAATACAACGGATTCGACCCTATGAAATTAAGCATACTACTCCTGGACGGCAACGGCAAACCATTTAAAGACCGTTTCTGCCTGTCGGTAAGAGATCAGCGCGGTTTCAGCAATATTTACACCGATGACATTAGAACATCACTACTATTGTCGTCCGATTTAAAAGGATTGGTAGAAAATCCGGAATACTACTTTGAATCACGCGATAGCATACACACAGCAGCTTTAGACCTGCTAATGATGATACAGGGTTGGGAACGTTACGATTGGAGAACAATGGCCGGAATAGAGTCATTTGTGGCAAAACATCGTATAGAAACCGGACTTACACTAAACGGTTGGGTACTAAATCCATCGGGCAAAAAGCCATTAGGAGACGCAACTGTGCTTGCTGCAATTGTCCCGGAGAATCTCGACGATTTGGAAAGATACACCTACCATACAGATTCAACCGGATACTTTGGATTTGATATAGGTGTAGATTTCTATAACACAGCAAAACTGACCATTTATGCCCAAACCGAAAAAGAAAGATTGATAGGAACCAGTGCCAGATTACTGTTTGAGCGCTCGCTTACACCAGAGATTAGAGCCTATCAACCTGGTGAAACTATATTCTCCACTACCCAACGAAACAACGAAATAAAAAAGGTGGGAAGAGAGAAGATAGACGAAACAGAAGAGGAGAAACACTACCCCACTATAATTAAGGAGAGCGAGGGTTATCTACTGCCCGATGTTGATATAGAGAGCCAACGTAAGTATATAGATTACTACACATTCAAAGCATTCGATGTAACAAAAGACGTTGAAATAGAATTGGATAAAGCAGAACATACAACAGATGTATTTGGTTATCTGCTTGCAAAAGGCTATCAGGTATATTCTGTTGCCTCAGATACTTCAGACACCGCAGACACCGTATATGTAGATGGCTATCCCGCATTCTTCTATGTACATAACAATTCAAAATACCTATACCAAGGTAAATTTGAAATACCGCTCAACATAGATACAAAAGATTTAAAAGGCGTATTAGTATATGACAGAGTAGTGACATTGGGTGAGGCTTACACTCTATCACCCCTTTATCAGGAATTTCAACGTAAAACCCAATTTCAAGTACCTAACTACGAGTTTTTACAGCAAAGAGTACGCTTAGTAGATATCTACGTAAAAGAAGATCATGAACTAAATAGTAGAAAGGAAATCATCAACATAGACAAACGAATATCCACTGTAACAGGCTATTCTGAACCATATTCATTCTATAGTCCGGAATATCCTGATGGGCCTATTTTAGGTGATGTTGATTACCGTCGTACCCTGTATTGGAATCCAAATGTAATTACAAACGAAAATGGCCAGGCAACTGTAGAGTTATACAACAACTCCATAACCGGTAGTTTCAGCATATCTGCAGCAGGAATAACAGCAGGAGGACAGCCCTACTCTTTTGACCAAGATTTCTAAGCTAAATATTTGGTTTATTGTTTAGAAAGCATTACCTTTGCGCCCGCTAAATACGTATGTATTTGGCGAGTGATTACAACATATTGTCTAACTTTATCTTAGTTTTAGTATTTTAAAATGGAAGAATTAAAGAATGTAGCTCCCTTAGCAGATTTCGATTGGGAAGCATACGAAAGCGGTAACATTGCTACCGGCAAAACAAAAGAGGAACAGGAACAGGCTTACGACAGCACTCTTAACAAGGTTGCTGACAACGAAGTAGTAAATGGTACTGTTATCTCTATCAACAAACGTGAGGTTATTGTAAACATCGGTTACAAATCTGACGGTATTATTCCAATCAGCGAGTTCCGTTATAACCCTGAACTGAAAGTTGGTGACGAAGTTGAGGTTTATATTGAGAACACAGAAAACAAAAAGGGACAGTTACTTCTGTCACATAAGAGAGCTCGCGCATCACGTTCATGGGATCGCGTAAACGAAGCTCTTGCATCACAGGAAATCATCAAGGGTTACATCAAGTGCCGCACAAAGGGTGGTATGATTGTAGATGTATTTGGTCTTGAAGCATTCCTACCAGGTTCACAGATTGATGTTAAGCCTATCCGCGATTACGATGTATTCGTAGGCAAAACTATGGAATTCAAGGTTGTTAAGATTAACCAGGAATATCGCAACGTAGTTGTTTCACATAAGGCTCTCATTGAAGAAGAACTTGAACAGCAGAAGAAAGAGATTATCGGTAAGCTTGAAAAAGGTCAGGTACTTGAAGGTACAGTTAAGAACATCACTTCATACGGTGTATTCATTGACCTTGGTGGCGTAGATGGTCTTATTCATATTACAGACCTTAGCTGGGGCCGCGTAAGCGATCCAAAAGAAATCGTTGAATTGGATCAGAAAATCAACGTTGTTATTCTGGACTTCGACGACGAAAAGAAGCGCATAGCTCTTGGTTTGAAGCAGCTCACTCCACATCCATGGAACGCTTTGAGCGAAGACCTCAAAGTAGGTGACACTGTTAAGGGTAAGGTTGTTGTTATGGCCGATTACGGTGCATTCATTGAAATTGCTCCTGGCGTAGAAGGTCTTATCCACGTATCAGAAATGTCATGGAGCCAGCACTTGCGTTCAGCTCAGGACTTTATCAGCGTAGGCGACGAAGTAGAGGCTGTAGTTCTTACTTTGGACCGCGACGAGCGCAAGATGTCACTTGGTATCAAGCAGCTTAAGCAGGATCCATGGGAAGGTATTGATGAAAAATATCCTATCGGTTCAAAGCACACTGCAACAGTTCGCAACTTTACCAACTTTGGTATCTTTGTAGAAATTGAAGAAGGTGTTGATGGTCTTATCCACATCAGCGATCTTAGCTGGACCAAGAAGGTTAAACACCCATCAGAATTTACTTCAATCGGTGCTTCAATAGACGTAGCAGTTCTTGAAATAGACAAAGAAAACCGTCGCTTGAGCTTAGGCCACAAGCAGTTGGAAGATAATCCTTGGGATGCTTACGAATCACAGTACACCGTAGATTCTATCCACGAAGGTAAGATTACCGAAATGATGGATAAGGGTGCTGTTATCTCTCTTGCAGAAGGTGTTGAAGGTTTTGCTACTCCAAAACACTTGGTTAAGGAAGATGGTTCACAGGCACAGCAGGGTGAAACATTGCAGTTCAAGGTTATTGAATTCAACAAAGAATCAAAGAGAATCATTCTTTCACACAGCCGTATCTTTGAAGATATAGCTAAGGCAGAAGCTAAAGCTGAAAAGAAAGCTCGCAAGGCAGCAACTGCAAAGAAAGAAGAAAAAGAACCAGCAATTCAGAATCAGGCAGCAGCTACCACATTAGGTGATATAGATGCACTTGCAGCTCTGAAAGAACAGCTTGAAGGTGAAAAGTAATCAAGCATTACTACACATAAACAACAAAAAGGTTAGCCACAGTGGCTAACCTTTTTGTTGTTTATATATCTTCGCAGGAGAAAACTTCAGTTTATGAGACATTCGGATATTTTATTGGTTGCTTCATTGATATTAGCTTTCAATGTGCAACTTGGGTATAGTTATGATAATGTTACTATAGATGGTATAGTATATTCGTTAATAAAACTGCGGAATTAAATATTTTTTTCATCATTCCGCTCGTTTTCTCACGAAATACATTATCTTTGTGGTGCGAATTAAAATAATGTATGCCATGCTAATTGGTCGGGAAAAAGAGAAACAGGTTTTACAGAATGCTCTAAATGAAGAGTACTCTCAGTTTATTGCAGTGTATGGAAGACGTCGCGTTGGCAAGACTTTCTTAATTAGGGAAACCTTTGAAAACCGATTCGATTTTCAATTTACCGGCGCTGCAAATTTAACATCAAGGAAGCAGTTGGTGCGTTTCCGTCGTACACTCAAAGAACACGGTCAAAAAGACACCCCTGAACTGACTAACTGGGGCGATGCCTTCAGTGAACTCAAACGATTTATGATGAGTCTGCCTAAAGGTAAAAAGGTTGTTTTTCTTGACGAGCTTCCATGGATGGATGCTCCACGCTCCGGATTTTTATCAGAATTGGAATCATTTTGGAACGGATGGGCATCTGCACGAAAAGATATTGTTCTTGTGGTTTGCGGTAGTAGTACTTCATGGATGGTGAAGAAAATCATTAAGAATAAAGGTGGGCTTCATAATCGTTTAAATCATCGTATATTCCTAAATCCTTTTCCGTTAGGATTATGCGAGAAGTTAGCTCAGTCAAGAGGAATTGTATTGAATCGCAAACAGATACTTGAAGCTTATATGATATTTGGCGGTGTACCATATTATTGGAGTTTGTTGCAAAAAGGTACAAGCATAACTGCCGAGATTGACAGACTTATTTTCTCGCCTGACGGAGAACTGCATGACGAATTTGAGATGTTATATGCTTCATTGTTCAAAAAGCCGGAACCATACGTTCGCGTTATTGAGTTATTGGCTAAGAAAAAGATGGGCATGACTCGACAAGAGTTGTTGGTGACAGGTAAATTTGAAGACAACGGAGCATTCTCTGATATTCTAAAAGATCTAGAGTGGTGTGGCTTTATTCGTAGTTACACCATGATGGGGCATCGAGCAAAATCTGACATCTTCCAGTTAATAGACCATTATACATTATTCTATTACGAATACATAGATGGAGAACGTCAGGGTTCGAACTATTGGAGATCAATGTTGGGAACACCAAAGTATAATACTTGGTGTGGCTTGGCATTTGAGCGCACTTGTCTATGGCATGTTAATCAGATTAAGAAGAAACTTGGTATAAGCGGAATACTGACAAATGAATATGCATGGCGTTGTTTGTCAGATGAAAGCATCGGCCGGTCAGGAGTTCAGATAGATCTACTTATAGACCGTAGCGATGGAATAATTGATGTGTGCGAAATGAAATACTCGAAGAAACCATATGCCATTACTTCCGATTATGCAGATGAACTTGCTCGCAAACGCAATGTTTTCCAAACCATAACAGGCACAAAAAAAGCCATCCATTCCATTATGGTTACAACTGATGGTCTAACCCGAAATGAATATTGGGGCGACATCCAAGCAGAAATACAACTAGACGATTTATACGAACTGTAGAGAAGCAACATCTGTATCATCTTGTTGTGTTCCAAGAACTTTTAGTACCGCAAAGCGGTCTTTACATAAAGGATGGTAAGAAGGTGTTTATAGAGTAATAACAAAGAAACAAATATATAATATAATGAGACAAGTTAACTATAAGAATTGGATTGTTGGGATAGTTTTGTCCTTTGTAGTGCAGCCTATAATGGCTTACGAAAGAGTTTCAGCAAATAGTAAAGACATAGTTTACACGGGTAGAATAGACAATTCAACCCCCACAACAGTAAAGTATGTATATCCGGGCACATCTATAAGCACCACATTTACAGGTACTTCTATAAAAGCAGTAATGAAACCTGCAGAAGCATATTACATGGTAGAAATAGATAATATCCCGGCATATAAAGTAGCAAGTTCAAAAAAAGATTCCGTACTCACTATTGCAACAGATCTTGCAGAAGGAAAACATTCTTTAAAGTTGATGCTTGTAAGCGAATCATATCATCAACGCCCTGAATTTCATGCCTTTCTATTGGATGATGGTGCAACTCTGAAAAAGACAAAGATGCTTAAACGCAAAATAGAATTTATAGGAAATTCCATTACTTGTGGCTATGGAGTAGAAGCCGAATCTGCGCGAAGCCGTTTTAGCGACAGCAATTCAAACCACTACTATTCATATCCGGCCATAGCAGCACGCGCCTTTAATGCAGAAGCAATGGTAGTAGCCCGTTCAGGAATAGGGATATACAGAAATTACAACGGTCCTAAAAAAGGCAGTAAGGACAATATGCGCGACGTATATGAGAATATCTTATACACCGATTATTCCAACAAATGGAATTTCTCAAACTTCACTCCTCAAGTGGTTTGTGTCAATCTTGGTACAAACGATACCAGCACCGAACCGTATGACGCTATGTTGATTATTCAAGGCTATCAGGAATTTTTAAAGACTCTGCGCAGTCACTATCCAAAAGCTAAGATAGTTTTTGTAACAGGTTCTATGTTAAATGGAAAGTCGTTGGAAGATGTTACCACTATTCTTGATTTGGTAGTGGCAGAAGCTAAAGCCAATGGTGACAAGAATGTTTTCAGAATAGATTTAACCCCTTCTGATGGTTCCTTAGGATATGGTGCAGATTGGCACCCATCCATAGCACAAAACATAAAGAGTTCAGAAGAATTTATTTCTGCATTGGAAGAAATCACAGGTTGGAAAAGAAAAAAGTAAATTTTGCTACGCCTGTTGTACTACGCCGAAATTCCAAATATGGCGCGACTAAAAATATTTGATAGATTAAAAAATGGTGCGGATAGATAATAATCCGCGCCATTTGTTTTAAGTAATTAACATACAATATTTTACAAACCAACCATGATAGATAGTTTTGCTACTTATATTTTGTCTTGTTATGAGTTGTACGTAACTTTGTATTGCAAACAAAAACTAAAACTAAAAGCAACAAGGTATTATTTTACACGTATGAAAAAGGTATTTATAATCAGCGTAATACAGTGTTTACTGTTTTGCACAAGCTGCAAAAACAGTGCAATACAACATAGTTCACAAGAGAGTGCATCTGCAAATCTCACCTATTTATCATTAGAAGATAGTTACAACAAAGATAAAACAACTCTATTATTTAAACCACTTTCTACAAGCAAAGAAGAGAATTCTGTTCTCTTAGATGAAATCTCCAAATTGAAAAATCAGAACAAAGTAATAATTACCATAATTATTGCTTTTGCTATACTGATTTGCTGTTTTATAATTTGGCTGATATATCTAATACTGTGGCTTATACACAAAGAGCGTTCTCGTAAAAACGAAGTACAAATTAAAACACAAATGGAGGTTGTTAACGAATTACGCCACAAACTGCAAGACAAAGAGAGAGAATATGGTGAAATGAACAGCGAAAAGCAGAAAGCCATAAACGAACTGTTTGAGCAGCGATTCACCACATTAGACAATCTGTGTAACACTTATTATGAATATCAGGGAACAAAAAACGAACAGACTAAAATTTACAACGATGTTATGAAACTGATTTCAGAATTGGGAACAGATAATCGCACGCTAAAAGAACTGGAATACAATGTAAATCTATACAAAAACAATCTGATGACTGAGTTCAGACAGGCTTTTCCGGAGATAAGCGAATCTGATTGCACACTATATCTGTATGTAGTTTCCGGCTTCTCTTCACGTGCCATTAGCATATTAATAGACGAAAAGATTGAAGTGGTCTATAATAGAAAATCACGTCTAAAACAGAAGATAAGCAAATGTACAGCGCCAAACAAAGAACTATTTTTACAATACTACAATTAACCACCTATATTCAACTTTTTAATATTTAATTTAAACCTAAATCAATATGATAAAGAAGATAACTTATCTTGTAATGCTTTTAGTGACCATTGCATTTATTTCTTCGTGTAACAAATATTATGCATTTAAAGTTAAAGAAGTAGATTTCGATAATAGAGGAGAGGTTCTGAATGGTGACACTGTAGATGTCAATATTCTTGCTATGGATCAGGTTTTGGTATGTGATACATTACTAATAGTAACAACTAATGATCCGTCATCTTATATACGAGTATATAACACCATTACCAAAGATTCTATAGCATCAATACTAAAAGAAGGCCGCGCAAGAAATGAAGCGCATTTTCCTATCTCATCATCAAAACAATTCTATTATGTTAATAACGATTTGATTCTGCCAATGTGGGATAGCAATGATAAGATAATAGAAGTAAATATCACTCAATCTATTCGTACAGGAAATACAGTAATAGGAAATGTTAGAGATTGTGATTCTTTTACCAGGACCAGAAGTGTTATACTTAACAATGATATTTACAATACGTTTGATTACCACAAGATGTTGCCAGATCCTGTTCTTGAAAATGGGTTTATCTTGCCCAAATATAAAGTAGGACATATAGACAACAAGAGGGAGATAAAGGTTTTTCCAAAAATGATGAATTTTACAGAACCTGACAAACAATCGCCTATGTACTTTGGTTGTCCCTTCATAAATCATGAGCAGAATATTGTGATTCAGCCTTTTCAATACATGAATTACATACTGTTCTTTGATCTTGAAAAGTCTAAATATTTTGCAATTCATCTGCAAGATGCATTATCATTTGACGACCAGATAGTTTATTCAGAATATACTCCATTGTGCTTTTGCGATTGCGCCATAAGTAGCGATTTCTTTATCTTATTGCGCCAAATTGATAACGAAACACGTGAAGCTGTTAAAAAGAAGAATGTTAAAGAAATTTTGATTTTTAATTGGGAAGGTGATTATTTGCATAGTGCAGTATTAGGAGATTTAGTTCATGATATTGGATATGATGAAAATAACATGATATTATATGGTCTTGATAGGAGTAATGAAATACTATATTCATATGACTTATCACACATCATAAAAGAATTGCAATAAATGCTTGTGCTCGAAGACTCTTTTAAAATAAACTTCGAGCACTTAATATAGATGATTACAGCATGATAAAAACAATGAAATACATCAAAACGATTTCACTACGCCAGATCTGGAGATCTGGTGTGACGAAACAAAGATACTTGCGCTCGCTGTGAAAAATGTTCAAGCAAGCTTACCTAATACTGTTATCTTCTTGCAGTAATAATTCTAATTATCGTTATTATTCATACCAAGTTAAAGAAATCCTGTTATTTGATTGGCAAGACAACTTCCTATATACATCTAACAACAAATGCCTTGTCTATCATATTACCTAAATAAATGGGTGGCAATATAAATGTACTTAATGCAGTTCCCATAGTTTTGGTGTACATAATGCCACGTATAGCACCATAACCTAATGATGCAAACTGCACTAGTATAGGGGGAGAAAACACCAATTTCTCTTCTTGCATAAGGTTGCTTATAGATTCAGAAGCTATCTCAAAGTAATTATTCAAATCTATTTTCATAATTGGATTGTTATCTTGCGATATAGTTACTACGACTTTACTGCATAGAATACTGTTATCCTTATCAAAAGAGAATTGTACTCCTGTTTGGAATTGTACATCATATGTTTCTAATGGAATGTTTTCCTCAAACATAGCGAATTGTTCCACTTCCATCTTCACATATTTGTATATTATCTGCTCATTCATATTTTCAATTTTTATGCTACTGAATTATTGTCAGTAAAAGATGTATTATTATTGTACGTTTGCACTCCAACGTATCTATCGCTACGAACCGTCTCTGTAAATTGTGGAGTTTGCATGGGATGAAAAGATATGATTTGTGTTATAACGTAAGGTGTAGTAACTCTAATTAAATCTTGTCCCAAAACATTTTGTACCTTACAAATAGTTTCAAGTGTGAGATTTTCACCACCTTTTAGTAAACGACCAATATAAGCCGGAGACACTCCCATTTTATCTGCAAATTCTTTTTGAGTCATATTAGACTTGCGCAGATAATAATGTATACATAATGCAATGTCTTGTGACATACGAATATATTCACGGTTCTCGCGTCTATTCATTGCGCTTTGCTTTGCAGCTTCGCTACGTAGGACTGCAATTTCATTCAACTTATTAATATCGAACCCCATAATCTGCATATATTTTAGTTAATATCATCTCCATCATATATACCCATACTCTTCAGCCACGTTCTTACTTTATCAATATTTTGCAATACATGTTCTTTTAAGCCTGGAGAATTCTGAATTGTATCAGCCAATTTGATACCACCACCTGTAATGAGATAGGTATTGGTACCCAAACGGATTGCATACATTCTCAACAAAGAGGGCCTTACCGTTCCGTAAGATTTCATTGGAATGTATTCTATCTCATACTTATATATTCCATCTAAGAATTTAAAATGACTATCTAAGTCTGGCGTTTCTCCTTCAGCAACATTTTCACATAAATCAATTAAAAAATTTTCCAATTCTTCCGCCTCTTTCAGTACTTGTTTGGCGGCTTCCTCTGGTTCAGTAATGTTCAGCCATATTGGATGCAATAGCATATCCTTGTTTTCGTTCAAGAAGTTAACAACATACTCTACGTCATTCCATTTCTGAAACAATCTGTCAAACTCATTCTCTTCAGCATCATCGTACTGTATGCTATACAAGAATGGCGGATATATTTTTACAATATTCAAGGTAATAAATTAACTTAAGAGTTTATAATAAAATCAATTTTGATGCAAAAATAGAATAATTTTTCCTATCCACCAATAGTTAGAGAAAATAATTAACCTATAGGTTTATTTTTATTCAAATAAACTTTACTCCATCGTAACAAAGTCATTGGTAATGCCATCCACAAAAAAAATATTTCGGGCGGAAACTTGAGTTTTTTTTATGTTTCCGCCCAAGATACGATAGAATAGCCAGGCAATGACAAAGATGAGAAAGT
>CALEFD010000092.1 GCA_937876995.1 uncultured Bacteroidales bacterium
AACTGTCTTATTTCGAGTTTCATAGTATTTGATGACAGCAAGTGCAGTAAAGGTCTTACCAAGACCCACACTATCTGCAAGGATGCAGCCGTTATATTTTTCGAGTTTATTGATAATAGCAAGGGAAGCATCCTTCTGAAAATCATAAAGCATGCTCCAAATTTTGCTATTTTTAAAGCCGGTTGCTTCATTCGGAAGTACATCTTCAGAGATATCTTCAAGAAATTCGCTGAACACATTATACAGCGTAATAAAATAAATCAGTTCAGGCGAATTTTCGTTATAGGCCGTTGCAATATTCTCAATCACAACATCTGTAACATCTTGCAACTTCTCTTTATCCGACCAAATAGTTTCAAAAGTCTTCAGATACTCCTGGGTGATAGGATTTTCAAGACGGTTAACAATATTATATGCATTGTTGCCGCGTTCACAACCAATATCAACCGTCGTGAATCCATTAAAGGGCATATAAACATACCCCTCCTGCGCCCCTTCAACGGTCAAAAAACCAGCCATGTTTTCGCCCGTTGTATTCGACTTAAAAGTCGCCTTTCTGCGAATCCATTCTGCACATTCCTTGGCAATCGCCTTCTGTGTCATTTCATTGCGGAGTTTTATTTCAAACTCAGAACCATATAGATTACGTTCACGATTTAGACGAGGTATATAGAACTCTCGCTTTTGCTTGTTGGCTTTTTCGGTAACGAATGTGGGAGATGTGAAGATGAAACGCAACTCATCAATATCCTTGAGTTGTGCTTTCAGCTCTTCAAAAGCGTAGATTGAAAAACACGAAGCCGCAATAGCCACTTTACTGCCACTGCGTAACTCCGTAACAAAATCACCTTTTAAGGTCTTGTTAATATTATCTATCAGCTCCATACCGTTCCCACATTAAGTAGGTTGGATATCGGGCTTCAGATAACCATAATGTTTATTCTTATTTCTGTTCAGACACAAAAAAGCGTGAAGCCCTGCACTGTCGCTCGCTTCACGATTAGAGGCTCCTGAGAATTGCCCATCCTGTCGAAACGAGCAACGCAAAAGCCCCACGCTGATATGTATAACACAACCTCTATACCGTTTGTTACCATAAGTATGTATACACCAATGGCTGTATGGTATTTGAGGTAGGTATATAACACACCTACGGGGCATCTACGTTGCTTTGTTTTTGACAGGACTTTTGAAATTTTCTCAGGATTTCTAATCGTCAAAATCAAAGCGTAGTAAACGCCTTTTTCATATGTCTTGCCTAACGTTTCCATTAGACAATTGCAAAGCTAAAAAATGATTTAGAAATTCAATTCTTATTTTATGAATATTTACAAGTATAGTTTCTTTTTTATCTCATCTGCAAGAGTAGATATTTTTAGGGAAAATCCTATTGGATGGGGTTTTTTCCTACTTTATCTTTGTGTTTGGATTATAAAACTTTATGCAAATGTGTGGGTTGCAATAAGATTTTTGCAGAAAGGAAATAAATTTGAAATTACAGAACATAAAATATGGGAATTATGAAAAAGGTTGCAGTATTATTGGGAATGATTCTGCCGGTGCAGATGGTTGGAGCGCAGACAGCGTACAGTAATGACCTACAGATGGAAGATTTGGACCGCGGAGTGGTGGCTTTTAGAACGTCTGAAGACAGTGTCATGGTTAGCTGGCGTTTTATGGAGGGTGATACTCCTGAAACCGCATTCCACGTCTATAAAAACGGCAAACGAATAACTAAAGAACCCATAACAAAATCTACCACCTTTATGGATGCCAATAGGGCAGAAAGGGAGACCGTATATAAGGTTAGAAAGACAAAGACCTTAAAAAGAGATAGAACATCCGGAGGCAGTTGGGTGCTTAAAGCCGATGCTCCTATTGGTTATTTGGAGATACCGTTGCAACGTCCTGCCGATGCAGAAAACATAAGGGGCGAAGAATATACATATACAGCTAACGATGCTTCTGTGGCCGATCTTGATGGCGATGGTCAGTATGAGATTATACTGAAATGGGATCCATCAAATTCAAAAGATAATTCACACAGTGGTTTTACAGGCAATACCTACATAGATGCTTACAAACTGGACGGGACTTTTATGTGGCGCATAGATTTAGGTAAAAACATTCGTGCCGGTGCCCACTATTCTCCGTTTATAGTATATGATTTGGATGGTGATGGCTGTGCAGAACTTGTGGTAAAGAGTGCCGATGGCACTGTGGATGCTGCGGGAACTGTGATAGGCGATGCTACAAAAGACCATCGTTACGGATTAAATGCAGATGGTTCTGTGAATTGGGATATTGAAGGCCATTACGGATACATAGCATACGGACCGGAATATCTTACACTGTTTGAAGGTGCTACAGGTAAAGCATTGACCACCATAGATTATACTCCGCAGCGTGGCGATTTGCGTTCATGGGGCGATAACTATGCAAACCGCAGTGAGCGCTATCTGGCTGCCGTGGGCTATTTGGATGGCAAAAAAGCCAGTGTAGTTATGTGCCGTGGATATTATACCCGTGCAGTGTTGGCCGCTTACGATTGGGATGGCAAAGAACTGAAACAGCGTTGGGTGTTCGATACCAATACTCCGGGAAATGAAAAGTATCGCGGACAGGGCAATCATAATCTGCGTGTAGGCGATGTAGATGGCGATGGTTGCGATGAAATAGTATATGGAGCCTGCTGTATAGATAATGATGGAACCGGACTCTACTCAACAGGGTTGGGACACGGCGATGCAATGCACCTGACAGCATTCTTCCCCGATAACGATGCTCTGCAGGTGTGGAGTTGTCATGAAAATAAAAAAGATGGTTCTGTACTTAGAGATGCTGCAACCGGACGAATAATATTCCAGATACCATCAGGTAAAGATGTCGGTAGATGTATGGCTGCCGATATAGATGATGAAAACCCGGGGTTGGAGATGTGGTCATCGGCTTCCGATGGAATACGCTCTGTTACCGGTTCGCAGTTTACTAAATCCACTGTTGGAATACCGGTAAATATGGCTGTATGGTGGGATGGAGATCTGTTGCGCGAAATGCAGGACAATACACAAGTGTCAAAGTATCATAAAGTGCTGAAGATGGCTGCAACCATACAGCGTTTTGAAAACTGTGTTTCAAATAATGGGACCAAGAGTAATCCATCACTCCAGGGCGATATTATTGGAGATTGGCGTGAAGAGGTGTTACTGCGTAGTTACGATAATAATTCTCTGCGTCTTTATATATCTCCTGAAAGAACCAAATACAGATTCCATACATTCCTGGAAGATCCTGTATATCGTATAAGTATAGCAACCCAGAATGTAGGCTATAATCAGCCTACACAGGTGGGTTTCTATTTTGGTGCAGAACTGGAAGGAAGCGGCAAACTATTCCGAGGCTACCAATTCTGATTCTTACTTGCTAAGGTATTTGATAAATGCCTGCATGGTTTTGTTGCGGTCTTTTTCGTTGGTGATGCTTTCAAACGGGAAACCTATAACTATGCAGTTGTAGTCTTTACCGTTATAACCTATTCCGGCACTGTATCTTTGCTTTTTGTAGGTCATAATAGCAGTGGCTTTGCCGTTCGGTTCCAATATCTCGGGACGGGGCAGAGCATAAAACTCTCTGTTAGGTTTTCTGTTGATATTGATGTTGCTCTTTATTCCGGTAACCACATCTTCTTCTATGTCTGTAACAGCTCCGCGATAGTTCAGATGAAGCTTCTCTTCCAGAAACTTTTCACCCTGTACGGTGCTGCACATATCGCTGCCTAAATAAGAACCGGTAAGAAGCAGATTGCCTCCACCATCCAGATATGAACTTAGCGCATCTTGTATGGCAGGTGACAGGGTAGAGTAGTCTTTATCATAAATAGTGTCTTGTGCAGTATGTTTTTGCAGACCCAATATGTAATCTACAATCTCATAATCTGCCAGAACTATTTCACCATTCTCTACTGCATTACGACTGCAAGATACAAATGAATAGTTTGAACCCTCTGCAATGGCCTTGCCGTGTATATATGGATAGTTAAACGAATTGCCTGCCAGTACATCACCGTTATACAGGTCATTGCTGAAACCTATTGCGAGTGAATCTTCCAAATCCATGTTGTCTTTGCTGAATACCTGTTGTTCGCCACAGAATACAGGCGATGCTATATACGATACGCCCGGATCTCTGGCAATATTGAATCCCTGTTCTGTATCGGTCTCTATAGTTTCAGGACCGCTAAGTCTCTGGAAACCGTTTACTATCAGGATATATCCTTTGTTGCTTTCAGATATGTAGGCCGATAGTGTTTCAGATGGGAAACTCTCTCCGCCATCGTTCAGTGCAGTTACCTTGAAACGGTAGATATGTCCTCTTTTGGGCGAAAAGACATAGCTGTTGCTGTTTATGCAGATACCGTTGTCAAAGCCTTCGTCATCCATAGCTGTATAGACAACATAGCTTGTTGGCATAGCTGTTGGTTCCAATGGGTCGGTTGTGGGCTGCCAGGATAGGGTTATGCTGTTGTTCTTACGGTCCTCTTGAATCTTAAAACTGTTTACCGGCAGTGGTTGTATAACCGCAGGGTGTGAATGCATAAAGTTTACCCATTTGGTTATGGATTTGTAGATGGAACGCGATGCTATGAAACGGAAATTTGGATTAAGTGCAAATTTCAAATCGTAGAAATTCTGATGTGAAAGCAGTTCCAATATCACTGATGGAACGGCAGGTTCTCTGCTTTCGCAGTAGTCTTTGTCCCATATTCCACGTTCTACCCAGTCTCTTCCTGTTAAAGCGGTAATGTCGTTCTTTAAATCGTAAAGAATCATATCGGCAAAATCGCGAGATACATCGCGTGTATGTCCGTTACCCAATACCCCATCGTTATGACGAGTGGTGTGTATTCCCAATGAACCGGTAAGTGTGTCGCCATAGAAATATCCGGCATCGGTATGTAGTGCAAATGCTAACTCTATAGGAACGCCCAGACCTTTTTCTGCTGTGTTAAAGATAGAACTGCCTGACAGCCAATTGGTCATATATGGACGTGTCCAGATATCTTCGCGATATTCATCGGCACCGCTGTATTTGCTGAATACGGAATCGGGTGCGCCTGCAAATTCAGCATAATATTTAGCTCCTTCTAAATATCGGGCTATGCCGGATGGCTGATTCTCTCTGATTGCTGTGCTGAAACCACCGCCAAAACGCACTGCATCGGCACAAACCATACCATTGGTGCTGTTGCTGTTGTCAAGAGTGACCATAGCCTGTGCGCTCTGTCCCTTCTTGAAGTGGAATGTTCCCAAATATACCCAGGTGCCGCCACCTATCTGTTGGTTTACACTGAATTCGGTTGTACCGCCGGAATGGAAGACCATATATTTGGCATCGGTTACACTGTTTGGGTAAGATTGATATGTTACATAGACGGCATAATCGCCATCGGATGGGATATTTGGAATCCACATGGCTACAGCATTGTCGGTAGCTTTGCCGCTATTGGTGTTTATGGTGTGTACGGTAGATTTATTGCCTGAAAGGCAGATTTTTGTGGAATCGGGGTTGTAGCCAAATCCCATTCTCTTCTGCCAGCTTCTCTTTTTTGGCGATGTTAGTTTAAAACTCAGTTTGTCATCGCTGTTATCTACTATAACACATTCGGTCTGCCAATCTCTTTCGCGGGAAGAATATACTATGGCACCGGCATTTTCAAGCATCGGTATCAAGTAGGGATATACAAATGACTGCGAAAGCAGGTCTTCGCGCGTAGTATATAAAGGTGGACGCTGCCACTCCCAACGTCTCTCTTTGCTGCTGTCAAAATGATAACCATGACTGGGGGTAATAGATAGATGTATATTATCCAGACCTTTGTCTATGCTGAACGATTTGGATATGTTTCTAACCCAGGCGGCTCCGTTATATGCAGTGCTGTTCCAGAGTTGTTTAACGTCTTTTGTCTCTCTGGCAAAATTTGGCACCAGATCTTCTATGCGTCTGTCGTTGCTGTATATGTTTATGGTGTATTTGCGAACATCTTTTGGCAAGTCGTTACGTAGATTGTAATAGATGGAATCAATGGTTTCCGGACGAAACAGTTGATACGCAAAGTTCTGGTTCAGATAGATATCTATCTTTTTATTGTCATGGCTTATCACACTGCGGCTTACACGGACATTTTTTAAATCCATGCTGTTGCAGTGATATTGTGCAAAATGCTGAGCTATTGAGTTACGAATAGCCCCATACGAGCTTTGTGCAGATACGGGGCTAATGGTCAATAGGGTCAGCAACATCAAGGTTGTCAGACGTCTATTCATATTTTAGAGAATTACTTTTTCAGATTGTTGAATCTATCGATTACAGCATTTATGCGATTGTCGAAATCGGCATAAAAAGCTCTGTAATATTTCTTTGCATTTCCCGGTTCTGTGTGGCTGATACGAGCTATAAACTCTTCATCTATATCCAATAGTTCCAACATTAAATCGCTAACCTCTTTTTCATCAACACCCGGAACGTAGTTTGCATAGATTATACACTCTGACAAAATATCACCAATGATGTCACTGATAACTTTCTTTAAATTTCTTCTACTTGCCATAATATTCAAAGTTTTAATTTAGCTATGAGTCAAAGGTAGTTGAATTTTTATATCTTTGCAAAGAACTAACCAAAAAAATAGTAGAAGGGTAAAAAAGTTTTTTTCAAAAAAAAATAAAGATAGTGAACTGCTTTTTTAACTTATGCTTGTTTTTATTATAGTAGGTATAAAGGTTGATTTTTGTAAAACTTAAATAATAGTACATTATGAAGAAAATTATGATGGCAGTGGCAATGCTTGCAATGGTAAGTTTGTCAGTTAGTGCAAAGAAAGAAAAGAAGGCTGAACCTGAAATCCTTTACGGAATCAAGTCTGGTATCATTACTATGGCTCCTCAGGATATGAGCGGTTTTGGTGGCGGAATGGGCTTTGGCGGTGGCGCTATGGGTGGCGGTCGTCAGGCTGAATTCGATTTTTCATCAATGTCTCAGAAAATCTATTTTGATGATTATGGTCGTAAAACAGCTACAGTATCAGGTACTGCTGAAAGAAGTACTCGTACAATTGTAGTAGGTGAAGAGACTTTGATGATTAACGATGCTGAGAACACAGCTACAAAAATGCCTTCATTCGGTGGCCGTGGTGGTGCTATGATGGGCGGCATGGGCATGGGAATGGGCATGTCTTCAAACAAACCTATCGACTGGTTGAACTTAGATGCCAAGACCATCAAAAAGAATAAGATTAAAGAACTTGGAGAAGAAGAGATAGCAGGTGTAATGTGCAAAAAGTATTCATATCGCGTAAATATGATGGGTACTTTTGTAGAACAGCTTGTTTGGATTTACCAGGGTATTACTATGAAATCTGAATCTGAAACAGATTTTGGTACAATGGGACAGACTGTTGCTACTCTTGAAGAGAATGTAGAGATTCCTGCATCAATGTTTGAAGTACCTGAAGGTTGCGAAATCAGCGAACCACAGATGGGTGGCTTTGGTGGTGGCATGGGCGGCTTCGGCGGCGGTATGGGCGACTTTGGCGGCGGCTTTGGCGGCGGCATGGGTGGCTTTGGCGGCTTCTAATCTACCTGAAAAGATATATAAGGTCCTTGTTGCTTTATGCAGCAAGGACTTTTTTTGTATAAATATTAAATTATATCACTATTCTCTAAAAATATTTTTACTTTTGCAAAAGAACTACTTATAGATATATTATTAATTAAATAACCCAAATATGAAAAGAAAGATTGTAAACTTATTAGCATTACTGGTAACATCTGTAGCAATAGCGCAGAATCCAATTGTACAAACATGTTATACAACAGATCCGGCCCCACTTGTTCATGACGGAAGAATGTATGTATATACAGGTCATGACGAAGCCGGTGCAGATTTCTTCTGGATGCAGGAGTGGCGTGTATATTCAACAGATGATATGGTGAACTGGGTAGATCATGGATCGCCTCTTGCTTTGGAATCTTTTTCGTGGGCAGACGACCGTGCATGGGCAGGTCAGGCAATAGAACGTAACGGTAAGTTCTATTGGTATATCTGCGCCCATTCAAAGATTTCAGGCGGTATGGCTATAGGCGTGGCTGTTAGTGATACTCCTGTTGGTCCTTTCCGTGATGCTATAGGCAAACCTCTCTTTGAAAATGGTTCTTGGGATCATATAGATCCAAGTGTGTTTATTGATGATGATGGCCAGGCTTGGCTATGTTGGGGTAATCCTCAGCTTTACTATCTGAAGTTGAATGAAGATATGATATCATACGAAGGAGAACTGATACTTGCCGATATGACAGAAGAGGCTTTTGGTGCTCCAAGAAACAGAGAGCAAGGCAAACAGTATAAGGATAGTTATGTGGAGGGTCCTTGGCTGACAAAACGTGGTGATACATACCAGTTGATTTATGCGGCAGGTGGAATACCTGAACATATTTCCTATAGCACAGCAACAAACCCATTGGGTCCTTGGACATATGCAGGTCAGATTATGCCTCAGGCAAATACAGGTTCATTTACAAACCATGCAGGTGTAGCAGACTACAAAGGTCATAGTTATTTCTTCTATCATACCGGTAAGTTGCCGGGTGGTGGCGGCTATGGACGTAGCGTTGCTGTGGAAGAATTTAAGTATAACGAAGATGGTTCATTCCCAACAATTATGCCAACCAATGAGGGTGTGGCACCTGTTGGAACATTCAATCCTTATAGAAAGGTTGAAGCAGAAACTATGGCATATTCCCGTGGTCTGTCAACAGAACAGAATAATAAAATAGGTGTATATGTAACTGATATTCACAATGGCGATTACATAAAATTGCGTAATGTGGATTTTGGTCGTATGTTCCCGCGTACATTTACAGCACGTGTGTCAAGTGGTTTGCGTGGCGGTGCTATAGAAGTTCGTCTTGATAGCATAAAGGGTCAGGTAATGGCTACTGTGAATGTTCCAGCAACAGGCGGTTGGGAAGAGTGGCAGACTATAGTAGTGGATGTTAAGGCCAAGGTTTCCGGTATTCACGATTTATATTTCTGTTTCACTGGTCGTAAAGGACCAAAGTTGATGTATTTTGACTGGTGGGAAATGCGTGGTGTTGAGCAGTGTAATATGCCTTTCACTCAGACAAAGTTTACTGCCGACCCATCTCCATTGGTAGTTGGCGATACACTCTTCCTGTATGTTTCTCACGATTCTTCACCTGAAGATATTGCCGATGAAAACGAACGTAGTTCTGCAGGTTTCTTTATGTATGACTGGTTGCTCTATTCAACAACCGATATGGTTAACTGGACAGAGCATGGTGCAGTTGCTTCTTTGAAAGACTTTGAATGGCGCAGTCGTGATAATGGTGCGTGGGCTATTCAGACAGTAGAACGTAATGGTAAATTCTATCTGTATGCTCCTCTGCACGGTCATGGTATAGGTGTTTTGGTGGCCGATTCTCCATACGGACCGTTTAAAGATCCGCTTGGTGAACCATTGGTATGGCAGCGCGAACACTGGGAAGATATAGACCCGACAGTCTTTATAGATGACGATGGTCAGGCATATATGTATTGGGGTAATCCTAACACCTATTATGTAAAATTGGGTGAGGATATGATATCTACTGTAGGCGATATTGTTAAACTTCCACGTATTCCTGATTATCAGGAGGGTCCTTGGTGCTACAAACGTGGCGATTTCTACTATATGGCATTTGCTTCTACTTGTTGTCCCGAAGGTATTGGTTATGCAATGAGTAAGTCTCCTACAGGTCCATGGGAACATAAAGGTCATATAATGGATCATACTCCTAGAAACAGAGGTAACCACCCGGGTATTGCCGACTATAAGGGACACACATATCTGTTTGGACAGAACTACGACATAAAGAACATCGACATATTGCGTCATTACGAACGTCGTTCTGTATCATTCACAGAGATGAAGTACAATGCCGATGGTACTATTCAGGAACTGCCATTATGGTTGGATCAGGAACAGAATGTTCAGCTTGAACTGTTCAATCCATACCGTCGTGTTGAAGCAGAAACAATGAACTGGGGCTATGGACTGAAGTCTGCAAAGATTGGTTTTGATAATACCGGTATTGTAGAAAAGATGCCATATTCAGAAGGCAAACGTGAAATGTATATTTATCATCTGGATAAAGATGAATATATCCGTCTGCGTGGTGTTGATTTTGGTGCAGGTGCTAAAAACTACACTATATCTGCAGCAGGTACAGGTAGCGCAAAACTGACCATCCGTTTGGATTCTCCTGATGGCGAAATTGTAGGAACTGTGAATATCAAATCTACAGGAAAGGTAGAAAAGTATCGTCAGTTCTCAACAAAGATAAACGGAGCATCGGGTGTTCATGATCTGTATATCTGTATAGATGAAGCAGAAGGCGATGTTCGTTTGGACTGGTGGCGTTTCAAATAATACCGGAATATAGACAAAACTATAAAGGTCTTCACTCTTTAATGCAGTGAAGACCTTTTTGTTTGTAGAGAAAAATGACTACCTTCGCACACCAACTAATTTATAAGAGTGTTATGAGAAAGTTTGCTTTGTGCTTGTGTGCAATATTTTCATTGCTGATTTTGTTTACTAAAACATCTTATGCGGCAGAACTGCGCCGTCCTATTTCACCGGAACAGCCTATGTGGCTCATTCATTTGGATACATGGAACTATCCTGATCCGGAGCGTATTATTGAATTGATT
Organism: uncultured Bacteroidales bacterium; assembly: GCA_937876995.1. Taxonomy (GTDB): domain Bacteria; phylum Bacteroidota; class Bacteroidia; order Bacteroidales; family Bacteroidaceae; genus Colenecus. Next base: position 10,771 of record CALEFD010000092.1, read on the forward strand.
CCCGATGACATATTGCCATATTGTGTCTTCAATATATCTTTATCGGCTTCCGATAATGTATGTATAAGTGGACCGAATGTGTGTGATTCCTGGCTCAAGGCATGCGCAGCAAAAAATGTGTGGTGTACTGTTCAGTGTGCATCGGGTGGACATAGCCGTTTTTCCGATTTTGATCTTACTTACTACGAAAGGTATTTCAATGAATATCCTAACTTTATTGGTTGGAACTTTGCAGAACAGTTCTGGGGTTTTGGTGAAGAAGATACTCCTACTTTTCCGGAACGTTTGGCACTATTTGGAGAGATTCTTAAGATTTGTAATCGTTATGGAGGCTATTTGATAGTAAGTTTTACTCAAGCCGAATATTCAGCCGATATGATGCCTATAGCCTATATGAAACGTAATGCTATAGTAAATGAACAACTTACAAATCATCCTGAAAATTTTATCTGTTGTGAAAAATATACAATGAAACGTGGTTTCTTTGAAATTGAAAGTAACTGTCTGGGTGCATATTTAGGTGGGTATGCAGGGCAGTATGGCATTCGTTTTGATCAGTGCGGATGGGCTACATCCGATGAAGATGCAGAACCGTTTGTAACCGCATCGGGCGCAATTCCAATTATGGAACATATAATGCTGACTGGCGAAACGGTAATAGATGGTCCGGAACTCATTTGGCAACAAGATACAAAGGAGACAAATCGTATAAGTACAACCGATGGCTACTCTCGTAGAAATTGGGATTTCTTTTCTCAGTTTGTGAATATCAATATTGATGAATTCCGTAAGATATTGGATGGTACTGTCAGAATCCTGTCTCGTGAAGAGGTTATAGACCGTACAAAGATATGCGTTATTAACGATTTGAATAATGGCAACTTTGACGATTACACATCGCCTGCATCTATGTTCCATGGATTGTATCGTCAGGACTATGATGGTACAGTAGATAATCCTATTGCAACAAATATATGGTGGATGAAAAAGACGGGACGTTATCCTACGTTCCCACAGGTCTATGGTTTGCTTGATGAAACAGCACAGAAACTTATTGGTGTAAAGAAATCGGAATATAGCAAACGTTGGCCAACGGTTGATGCCAAGGTGGCAGAATTCAATAAACTGTTCCCGCAAGAATATACTGGCGATATCTATGCCGCTCATGCTGAAAATACCTGGATGACATATAATCCGTATCAGTATGAACATACAAATGGAACGGTTCATACATCGTCTAAAAGAGCAAAAGGTAACATACCTTTCTTATATAATACATCAGAAAGTATCTCTTTTGATTATGCTCCGTATTCAATGGCTGTGATGAAAGAATTCTCTGATAGCATATTACTATACATGACCAATTATCGTACAACATCGAATGGCGGTGAATATGCTCGTCAGACCGATACCGTTTATATTTACGGTGCATCAGAAATACCTGAACTTACCTGGAAAGACAGGGCTAAACATACTGCAAGTAAGGTAGTAAGTCAGTATGAAAATGGAGTGTTTAAGATAGCTGTAACCCATAATGGACCGGTTGAATTGTATATAAAGAGTAGCGGTAATGCAGAAAATCGTCTTACGGAATGGACTCCAGCAAATATTCAGGTTCCGGCAGCTCCACCGGTATATACAGGTACTCGTCAGTATGAGGGTGAATTCTTCGATTACAAAGGTGGCGCGTCAATAACCACAAATGGCTATTATGGTTCATATAAGAATTACTACGGACAGGGATATATGGCTATGGGAACCAATTCTTCGGCTATGGTACGCGATACTATTTACGTAGATAAAGCCGGAACTTATAGCATAGGTTTGCGTTATATGGCACCAAATAACAAAGTGACCGTAAAGACTACAATAGGTACAACATCTGTAAATATGGCGTTAGCTCGTACATATAGTACAACTACATGGAAATGGAGTTATGCAGATTTTGAATTGAAAGAGGGTATAAATGTTGTAACCATAGGTTTTGCAGGTTCACCTAATCAGGTGCTTTTGGATTGCATCTCTGTAACAGATACAGAAGTTCAGGCACCTAAATGGGTATCTTTGTCACTATCTTCGTTAACAGCTCCTTCGGTACAACAGGGCGCAGAATCGGATTATAGCACTATAAAGGTGCTGAAGTCGGGAATAGATAGCGCTGTAACAGCTACCATAGATAATGCTGCTTTTATTGTTGATGTAAGAGGTGCTAAATCGGAAACTACTTCCGTGGATGTAAAACTTGATGCCTCAATGCCTATTGGCGATTATGAGGGGGTATTGACAATTGTGGCAGATACAATAGTACGCGAAATTCCTGTGGTTGGTTCCATTACCCCCGGAATCTATAGCGTAACATACGATTTTGAAAATGAGGTGGCAAGGACTTCTGCAAAAACACCGCCTGCAACAGATGTTAAGGCAGGTTATATGAATGGTTCTACTGCAGGTGTTGTTAATTACACTGACAATAGCGGGCATAAGAGTAAAATGTTGAAGATATACTCTGCTAATTCAAGCAAACACGCTACAGGTGTGCTTAATTTGGCAAAGTTTACTAATCAGGCAACCGATTATAGTATTACTTGGAGACAGGTTATAACATCTTCAAATATAGCCCATAAGAATGGTGTCCTATTACGTGGCAATACCAAAGTTACCGGTAATTCATCAAAAGGTTATACACAAGGTATCTATGCCGGTTATTACATCAGCGTATATAATCACGGAACAGCTACAGATATAAGAATGTATAAATCTACATCGGCTACCAATCTGAGTATGATGACTCAGAACGGCATTAATCTGTCTGTTGCAACCGGTCAGAGTGTATGGTATAGGGCTTCAGTTAGTGGTAGTACTAAGGTTACGCTTAAATTAGAATACTCATTGGATGGTAAGACTTGGCAGACAGCAACAACCACCACAGACGAATCGGAACCATTCCAGATGGGAGCTACACAATTTGTTTGGGGACTTGATTCATCTCACAATGGTTTCAATATAGACGATTTGACCTTTACCGGCGTTACATACGATGAAACTGTGACAGGTGTAGGCACTATAGAGGTGCAAAGTTCAAATGGTGTAGTTTACGATGTTTATGGACGTGCAGTAGGTAGTGCTACCGAAATGGAATCTCTTCCATCCGGAATCTACATTGTTGACGGTCAAAAGTTCTTTAAAGACTGATAATAGCTGATTTCAGCATTATTCAGCACTTTTTGTGGTTGCTTTATAATAGGCTTTCAATATATTTGCACTAAATCGCAAAAAGTAAAAAATTATGAAAAGGTTGTTTTCTGTTGCTTTTATAGCAATTGCATTGCTCATTATGAATGGGCAGAAAGTATCGGCACAGACTGATGAAGTATTGGCAGTTATAGGAAATGTAGTCTCTATAGAAGATGTACCGGATGGAGAAGAGTTGTCTTTATATAATTCTCAAAAAACGTACAAAATATACTATAGCGTTCTTGTAAATTTAAATGTTAAAGAGGTCGCCTACGGTAATTATACTAACGACTCAATAACTTTTTATTGTAAAATTGCCTTTGCCGATTATAAGTTGCAGAACTATGATAATATACTATGTTTTCTCAAGAAGATTGATGACGGAAAGTATGTAGCAGATGCTTTAGGCTCCAGTTATTTTGATGTATATGAAGACAATAATATGGGTTGGGTGGCAGCTGCTTTTTCGGGAGAGAACTATTTGCCATACACATATACTACTAATAAAAAAGAGTTGTCACTATCTCCGGGACAGGGTGTTGATGCAAAATATTTTAAGGAACGTTTAAGTTTAAAACCGGAATACTCACAGATACCATCATATAAATTGGAATTGGATAATGCATATACGTTTTCAGATGATTTGGCAATTCCAAAATATGGTTACCCTGTATCGTATTTAGTAGATTACATTATAGATAAATATTTTGTAAAGCATACAAATATACCTACTGATAATGGACAGAAAATAGGTGCTGTAGGGACGTATAGTCCTGTATCTACAGTGAATGAAAGAATAAAGAATAAACTCAAAACTCCTAATAAAACAGATTTAGGCTTATCTGTAGAATGGGGTTCTTTTAACCTTGGGGCAACCAAACCGGAAGAGTTCGGTGGGTATTATGCTTGGGGTGAAATAGAACAAAAAGCTGTGTATACTCCAGAAAATTACAGATGGGTTAATAGAACCAAAAATATTCTTACAAAGTATGTTGTTAAAGAGGAAGAACAACCGATTGTAACTAATATTGAAGTGAACGGTGTAATCACTAGTGTAATAGAATTGTATGATCCTATTTTGCCCACAAAAGGAGAAATAGATGGTAAAACTGTATTGGAATCGTCTGATGATGCTGCAACATTCTATTTAGGTAAAGGTTGGCGTACACCTACAGCAGAAGAAATTCAGGAACTTATAGATAATTGCGAATGGACTCTTCATAAAAGAAATGGTGAAATCAATGGTTATATTGCTAAAAGTAAAATAAATGGTCAGACCATATTTTTCCCGTTTGCAGGTTGGTGGAGTAGTAATGGACGTTTTGGAACTGATCAAAATGTGCAGTTAGAATCCTACTATATGTCATCAACTCTATCAACAGTTCATGTTGATGCTTCATTGGCGTTGCGTTTAAGAGATCCAAAGTTTGAAAATCAACGAGGCATCTTTATAGATACAGAATCTAGATGTGATGGTATCTCTATACGTCCTGTATACGATCCTTCGTTAGTGTCATTGGCAGAAAAGTACAAAGATTCAGAATTTCTGCACGTAGATATAGAACCTAATACAACTCCTAATTTTACGGAAGAGGAGAATATAATTATAGGGAAGGCATTATCTCGTATAGATTTAAGATATACAAAAGATGGATTGTATGATTTATCGCATCTTTCAGCAGCAGACTTGAATATGTCTGAAGAACTATTTAATCATATCAAATCAGGTTTTGAATATACAAATACATTAAGAGGTCGTGGCTTACAAAAAAAGTAATATCATACTAATTATTTTGTCTGCAGCATTGTTATTACTTTCTGCAGGTTGTAATTCAGGTAGAGAATACAGACTATTACTCTCTATAGAAAAACAACTTGATGAAGATCCCAAAGTTGCATACGAAACTATAAACTCAATATCTGTTCCAATTGACGAAAGAAACAGAGCCTTGTATGCCGTGCTTAAAATTCAAGCAGAATATGCGTATAACGAACCGCTTGTTCACGATAGCCTGATATATGAAGCTATTGAATATTATACTATAAATGGCTATGATAAACATTCTGCTTTAGCTTGGTATTCATTGGGATATCTCTATTTGGATGATAATAACAATGAGGTAGCTGCAGAACTCTTTATGAAGGCAGATTCTCTGTTTGATAAAACTCAAAAAAGATATAAATATTATTGTAAACAGAATTTGGCAGAATGTTATTACAATCAAGGAATGTTTGTAGAGGCAATAAATATATATAATGAAAGTAGAGATTTAGCTCATAAAGCAGGAAATAGCCGTTTTGTGTCGTTAGTATCATTAAATATGGCTCGTTGTTATATCTATTTGAGGGAATATGACAAAGCATTAGAAAATATAACACTTGCTAAAAATCAAGCTGCAGCTACATCAGAGCTATATTATCCTATATTGGTGGAAGAGATAAAGCTGCAGCTATATGCTGAACGCAAACCTTTAGAGGCATTAAACCGAATGGAAGAACTGTTGGGTAGTAATGATTGGGTTTTAGATGAGAATACAAAAAATCTGCTGTTGGGCGATATATACAGAATGTTAGGTGTTATAGATGTTGCCAAACAATATTATAACGAATTACTGAAGGAAAATGAAAAACTTAATCCCGGCATACGATTTGTAGTAATGCAAAACTTATTGTCACTTTCGTATATAACACAGGGAGAAGATTCAAATCCAAATCTCTTCAAAGAGTATTTGGTACTATCTGATTCATTGTATAGTGTGCGTAATCAGATAGATCTACTTGCTTCATCCGAAAGAAATAATTCTATCGTAAACAATCGCAATTTGCTTATTGTCTCTTGTGTGTTTTTAATGATTGTGCTTACTATCCTGACTGTATATATAAGAATTAAAAAGATAAGACCGGATATAGAAACGCTACAAGAATCATCGGATATTGGCAGAATTATAATAGATGATTGCAAACAACAATTTATGCAGAGCAAATCTTATGAATTGATAAAAGAGGCAATCAATACCAAGAGTGTCAGCAGAGAAAATTATTTTCAAATCAGGAACGATGTAGATGGGTGTTTCCGCAAATTCAAAGATTATCTGCAAAGCAAAAATTCAACTATAACCAATGGCGAATTTGAACTATGTGTTTATTCTGTTTTGGGTATAGATAATAAAGATGTAGCAATGTTGCAAAATGTGGGCTATTCTACTATTACAAGTGTAAAATCACGTCTGAAGAAAAAAATATCTCCGGAACAATTTAATCTTATTTTTGGATAGTGATGTTATTGCATTGAGCCAATAAGCAGGAAGATGAGGCCTATTAGTACCAGGAGTAAGTCGAAAGCCTTGCTCCTGAGATTTTTTTCTTTGAATAGCAGTGCACCGCAAAGGAATGATACAATTACGCTGCTGCGTCTTATCATAGATACTATTGATATCATTGAAGCACTCTCTGTTAAGGCATAGAAATAGGCATAATCGGCTATGGTAAGAAATACCGATATAAACAGAATGCTCCATTTCCAACGGAATGGGGTAGATGTTTTTCTTTTGGGAAACCATAGAGTAAACAGCACAATAGTCATTAAAACAACCTGGTAGAAGTTGCTCCATGCCTGAACAAACATGTTGTTGTGCTGCCCCATCAGATATTTATCATACAGTCCGCTTATAGCACCAAACAGTGTTGATAAAATGAGTAGAAAAACCCATTTGTTATGTTTAAAGTCTATACCCTCTTTTTTACCGCTACGGCTCAACAGGTGGAAGGAAATAATAGCTATAAGTACACCAATCCATTGGTATATATTCAGTCTTTCGCCAAATATCAACAGACCTCCTAATAGTACAATAATAGGGCGGGTAGCGTTAATAGGACCTACCAAAGTGATAGGCAGATGTTTCATGCCAAAGTATCCGCATATCCACGAAGCAAGGACGATGCCGGCTTTTAGCACTACTTGAAAATGAACGTCCCATCCGTATGCGGGTACTTGAAAAAGGGTGTCGTTGAGTATGGGAGTGAATCTTGATAGCAACACAAATGGAAGCATAAGAATACTGCAAAGCAACGTATTCATCCAGAGTACAGGAATGACAGCATTATCTTTTACGCCATTTTTTTTGCAAACATCATAAAAACCCAAACATAGGGCAGAAAGTAGTGCTAATGTTACCCACATAATATAATCTTGTAATTTGGCTGCAAAATTACATAATTTTTGCAACCCGATAATAGCTGTCACAGAAATTGAGCATTATCTAAATAATAGTAGTAATTTTGCAACCCGTATGAAACAGAACAATAAATACTTTTTCCATCTTTTGGCCTTGGCTGTTGTGGCTCTTTGGGGAACAACATTTATATCTACTAAGGTGCTGTTGAATAACGGACTCACGCCATCTGTTATATTTACCATAAGGTTTGTTATGGCGTATATAGGCGTTTGGTTACTATGCCTAAAGAAAAAAACTACCAGAAAACTTCTTAGTAACAGTATTGCAGACGAACTGATATTTGTACTATTGGGTATAACTGGCGGCTCTATGTATTTCTATACGGAAAATACGGCACTTATGCATACTCAGGCATGTAACGTATCGTTTATAGTATGTTGTGCACCGCTTCTTACTGTGCTTTTAACTTTGATAGCAAACAGAATGAAACGGTTCCGTTCAACCGATGGTTTAGAGGATGTAAAGCTAAACGTATGGATAGTAATAGGTACCATATTCGCCCTGACAGGAATGGCACTTATGATATTTAACGGTTACAAATTTGAACTATCGCCTAAAGGAGATATATTGGCATTTTTGGCAGCGCTATGCTGGAGTATCTACAGTATGTTTCTGGTTCATCATTCCAAAAAATATGGAGTATTATTCACTACAAGAAAGGTCTTCTTCTGGGGGCTGATAACCATCATCCCGTTTGTAATAGGTGAATTGAAACAGATAGATACAAACGCATTTGCGCAGACAGAAGTTATATATAATTTGCTGTTTTTGGGAATAGTAGCATCGCTTATCTGTTTTGTACTTTGGAATAAAGTGATGGAGAAGTTGGGCAATGTAACATCTACTAACTATGTATATCTGAACCCTATCTTTACTTTGGTAGGTTCTATAATAATACTGCACGAACAAATTACCCCTATAGCAGCAGTAGGTTCGGCACTGATACTGATAGGGGTAATACTTTCCGGAAGAAGATAGTAAACCCTTACTGGAGAGTGGCAGTGGTTGGGTATGCTATCTCTTGGGCAATATTGAAGGAAGCGGTCTGGCGAATGTCCTGTGCAGAAGCAGCAAAACTTACCTGGTAATAACCGGCTTCAGTAACCCAAGCCGCCATAGATTCGTTATAAGATGCCAAATCGTATTGCTTGAAAGTAAATTCAAGCACTTCTTGTTCACCCGGTTTCAGTTCCCTTGTCTTAGCAAAAGCCTTTAACTCCTTAACCGGCTTTTCCATTTTTGATTCAGGAGCAGTTACATAAACCTGAACAGCCTCTTTACCTGCGTACTTACCGGTGTTTTTAACAGTTACAGTAAGTTTAAATAAATCGGCTTCTGTTTTAATGGTAGGATTTGAATATTCAAAAGTGGTGTAACTCAAACCGTAACCAAACGGATATGATACCAATTCAGGATACTTGTCAAAATATCTGTAACCAACATCCAAACCTTCTGCATAATCGGTGTAGTCAAAATTTTTAATAGGTGTACTATTAGGATTATTTCTGTTACGACGGCTCTCAGCATTCAACTCCTGATGATTAACAGGGAAGTTCTTACCTGCAGGAATGTCGTTAAAGTTATTAACGTATGTATCTACCAACTTACCTGAAGGGGTGATAGTACCTTTCAGAATATCGCCAATAGCATAACCACCTTCCTGTCCAGGCAGACCTGCTAAAAGGATTGCATCCGGCTTGTTCTTCCAATTTGATGTTTCAATAGGTGCGCCAATATTCAGAACAACAATCACCTTTTTACCTTTTGTATGGAATGCAGTACAAACATCGTCAATCATCTTTAGTTCAACGTCTGTAAGTGTGTAGTTACCCTGATATTCGCGATCGCTGCTTTCGCCGCAACTGCGACCTATGGTGATAATAGCAATATCGTTAGCAATAGCATCAGCTCTCAGTTTGAATGGTTGTGACAGTAGTGATTCCGGCATAACCACATTTTCAAGCTGCATAAAATCGCTGGCTTTTCTTGGTTTTATGGTCTCTACATGCTTTCTGTAAGGTGCTGCAATTGCAGGGTCAATCTTATATCCTGCAGCAGACAGACCATCTTCCATATTCACTACGTATTCGTAGTTTACGCTACCGCTACCTGTACCAACAGCCAAAAATTTGTAAGAACTGATGCCATAAAGAGCTATGTTCTTGATGTTGTTTGCAAGTGGCAGTACATTATCATCGTTTTTAAGCAAAACCATACCCTCTGCTGCGCTTTGACGTGCAATTTCTGCATGGGCTTTCATATCAGGGGTATTTGTAGGCTGATAACCGTAGAATTTTGGCGATTTTTCTACAAGCTGCAGTATGCGTTTAACGTTTCTATCTACATCGGCAATATCCAGAGTACCATTATTGACTGCATCAATAATAGCCTGTCTCTGTCTTGCATTACCCGGCATAAGCAGATCGTTACCTGCCTTAACCATAGCAACTGCATCTTTACCACCTCCCCAGTCGGTCATTACAGCTCCTTCAAACTTCCATTCTCCACGGAGAATACCTTCCAAAAGAGGATAACTTTCTGCGGTGTGTACACCATTGATTCTGTTGTATGATGTCATAATAGCCCAAGGGTTAGATTCCTTGACAGCTATTTCAAAACCTTTCAGATATATTTCTCTTGCAGTACGGTCTGACATTCTGGAGTCGTTATTGCTACGGTTGGTCTCCTGGTTGTTGAATGCAAAGTGCTTTAGAGTAGCACCAACACCGTTACTTTGAATACCGTTGACAAGTGCTGCTGTAACTTTACCGGATACTACAGGATCTTCTGAAAAATATTCAAAAGTACGTCCTAATAGCGGATGTCTGTGAATATTTAGTGCCGGTGCCAAAAGAACATCGGCGCCATATTGTTTAACTTCGTCACCTATAGCTGTACCAACCTCCTCTATCAGTTCTTTGTTCCATGTGGAAGCCAGCATAGTAGCAACCGGATAGGCAGTACAATAGTAGGTCTTGTCATCGCCCTCTCTGGTAGGGTTGATTCTTAAACCGGCAGGACCGTCAGGTAACTGAATGCCCGGAATACCCAGACGTGCAATAGGTGTGGTAGTACCTGCACAACCGGGAAGAAAAGCTTTCACTTCTTGAATAGCCGGATCTATGGTATCACCCCAGAATGCGTGTGTACCTACCAACAGATCGGCTTTCTCTTCTAATGTAAGTTCTTTGATAATTCTATCTAAAGATACTTTACCAAAGACCACTTTTTTGTTGCAAGAACCTAATAAGATGGTTGCAGCAAATAACATTGCAATTTTGCAGTAGTTTATAATTCTCATAGTGTAGTTAATTTTATTTGGTTATTTAATTGGTTCTATACCCATTTTCTTTGCTTCCTCTTTTACAAAAGCTAATGCAGCATCGTGCTCATTAGGAATAATGCCCTCTAAAATAGCATCTTTGATACTGCTCTTTAACTGTCCTACAGTAGCAGTCGGACCCAAACCGAAAGTCTCCATTATCTCAATACCGTCAACAGGCGGTTGGAAGTTCCTTATTCTGTCTCGCTCTTCCAGATCAATAAGTTTCTTTCTAACCAGGCTGAAGTTTTCAAGCAGACGCCTCTTCTTCATCTCGTTTTTAGATGTGATATCGGCTTCGCACAGAGTCATTAAATCGTCTATATCATCGCCTGCCTCGAACAGCAATCGTCTTACGGCAGAATCGGTCACAATATCATCTACTATAGCAATGGGGCGCATGTGCAGATCTACCATCTTCTGAACGTATTTCATCTTTTCGTTCTTAGGCATCTTCATCTTTGCAAAGATATTTGGAATCATCTTCATACCCACCAGATTGTGGTTATGGAACATCCATCCGTGGGCTGCGTCCCAACGTTTGGTACGTGGTTTGCCTATGTCGTGTAGCAAGGCGGCCCAACGCAACCAGAGATTATCGCTTTTGCGGGCAACATTATCAAGTACTTCCAGAGTGTGGTAGAATACATCTTTATGACCTCGTCCGTTTACGGTTTCTATACCTTGCAGAGCAGAAAGTTCAGGGAATATAAGTTCCAATAATCCGCTTCTGTCTAACTCTATAAAACCTTTTGATGGAACAGGCGATAATAGAATCTTGTTCAGTTCTTCTACAATACGTTCTTTGCTGATAATCTTGATACGCTCTTTGTTTTTTTCCAACGATTGGAATGTGTCAAAATCTATCTGAAAGTTCAGCTGTGTGGCAAAACGTATGCAACGCAACATACGCAGCGGGTCGTCACTGAAGGTTATATCCGGATCTAACGGAGTTCTTATAATGCGGTCCTGTAAATCGTAGATGCCATCAAACGGATCTACAAGTTCTCCAAATCTGTTGCCGTTAAGACAGATAGCCATTGCATTGATTGTAAAGTCGCGTCTGTTTTGGTCGTCCTCTAAAGTGCCGTCTTCTACAATTGGGTTGCGTGAATCTCTGTTGTACGATTCCTTACGTGCACCAACAAATTCCACCTCTATATCGCCCTTTTTAACCTGAGCTGTGCCAAAATTCTTAAACAGACTGACGTGAGCATTACCCAATGCCTTGCCAAAAGCCTTGGCCATATCTAAACCACTGCCCACTACCACTACATCGATATCTTTGCTTGGGCGTTCTAAAAACAGGTCTCTTACATATCCTCCCACAACATAACATTCCAAACCTAAACGGTCGGCTGTTTGAGAAAGTGTTCTGAAAACCTTCTTGTCAAGCAGTTGTGATAATTCCTCGTCGCTGTATAACTTCATATCTTAAAAACAGATTTATTGCAAAATTAGTGCATTAACACCATTTTACTATCAAAAATAGAGTACTTTTGTGCAAGTATTTTATAAAAATTGAAGACCAATATGCAAAAAATTTCATTCCTGGTGATATTAGTCCTGCTATTTACAGCGTGTGGCGAGAGTGTGGAAGAACAGGCACAGCGTTATATAGATAGAGCAAACCAAGCTTTTCAGACAGAAAACTATAGCGAAGCAAAACAGTTGATAGATAGCGTAAAGATACTTTTTCCAAAAGCTTTTGAAGCAAGAAAACAGGGTATTAAGCTGATGCTGCAAGTAGAAGAGGCAGAACAACTGCGTACAATAGAATACGAAAACAGTATGATAGCTGCCTGTGATGAGAAAATAGAGCCCTTGAAAAAGAGATTCAAATTTGAAAAAGATGAAAGGTATCAAGATTTAGGACTCTACGTAGTAGCTTCGCAGGTACCTGAAAAGAATGTAGGAGTAAATTATCTGCGTGGTCAGGTAGATGAATTGGGACGTCTGGTTATTATCTCCACATATTCGGCATCGTCTTATATGCATCATCGTTCGGTACGAGTAGTTTGTGGTGATGTATATGCAGAATCGCCTGCTTCCGACGATTTCTATGAATTCAAAGATCTGGGTATCTGTTATGAAAAGTGTAACCTGAAATTTGGCCAGGATGGTGGTGTGGCTGCATTTATAGCAATGAACAAGGATAGAAATATTCAGGTCATATTGAAAGCTGCAGATGGTAAAACATACAAATACAGCATGAGACCTGCCGATAGAGAGGCCATAGCTACACTGTATGAATTATCAACCCTGATAACAGAACTTGAAGATCATAAAAAGATAAAAGAAGAGGCTGTAAGACGTTTGCAGTTTACACAGTCCAAGATGAACAGTCAGGAATCCGTTAACGAGTAAGCGAGAACTTTAGAGTGATACCGCAGTCGTGTGTAGCTGTTGGGTATGACGATGTTGATACCAATGGGAAATTACTCTGGAAATCGTAGTAGAAGTTCAAAGTAAGCATCTTGCTGTATATGTAATCGGCACTGAATGCTAATTTTACAGCTCTGTTGCCACTAGTAGCCTGTGTAGCCATAGTCTTGATATTTCTGCACAATGCATTCTGATTTCTATAGGAGAAGTCCAGATTCATGTTCAGATTGTTATTCACCTTATTACGTCCTGTACCTTGCTGTGCGCCAAACAGTTTAAGGTTGCTGATACGGTAACTTGCACCTGCGGTAATATCGTCAGAAGTAGTCTCTACCACCTGTACAGCCGATGTACTCAAGTTGATTACTCTGGTCTTTCTGCACTCTAATCTTGCCGATAGAGAGTTGTTAAAGGTCATATCTACACCAACCAATGGTGCGAACGATTCATTGATAGATACAGAACCTATGTTAAACATACTGTTCGGGATAGGACTGCCTGTAGTAATATCGTTTATGAAACCTAAATCGTTCATATACTCCATATAGCTCATAAAGGTGTTGTAACTACCCATTGAATATACGCTCTTATATGAATGTTTCAGATTAAAACTCTTAAAGTATTTCTGGAAGAATGGAATCTGATTCAATCCGGAGTAGGTAACACTCCAGTTTGGCATCATAGAGAGGATAGATGGGAACAGATTCAAAGAACTCTTGTTAGCATCTTTACCTGTATATGCAGCTAAGAATGCAGGTATCAATACATCGGCAGAATATGGGTTTACTCCACCGTTTTCCGGATTATATACTGAACCTGCCAATGTGGTGCCTTCCGGATATATAGCACCAACATACTGATTCTCTACACGTTTCTGAACAGTATTAATGTTGTCTGCAAGCCGTTCAAAACTCTTTGATTTATAGCCATTGTCAGGGTTCTTCCGTTCGAATGCACTTTTCAGAGTAACCACAGTCATACTGAAAGTACCTGTTTGAGATTCAGGCATACCTGCATACATATACTGTATAGTACGGCTGTTGCTCTTCTCCCAGCTGGAGTTAACATCTATTCTGAAATTCATAAATGGTTCCAGCATCATCTTAACCTGTAAACTCTCTCCTGCAGAAGAAGCTGCTGAATATGAAACACTGTCATTCTGCAACAACCAATTATTATGTTGCGCTTTGTGCAGATAGCTGTTGTTTGTAAGACCAAATGCAAAATCAAGTCCCGGAGCCAGCATACCGCTACCTGAATTCTGACCAAGCATAGAGGCATCAGGCATGAATCCCGGTAAACTCATGTTGTAAGTATTCCTATATGTGAACGATGCATTTCTTATCATCATCACAGCTCTTGTGGTAAGATCTAAACCATCTTTTAAGGTAAATCTTTCGGTCTTATACACAGCATCAGGGTCTAATACAGCTTTTACCATTACATTCAGAGTATCTTTATATCTAACCGTAATGGTGTTAGCATCTACACGTTTGTAACGCAGTTTAATAGTGGTACCATCTTTTGTGGTAAATGTAACCTTTGGTTTTAGCGTACCCTGATTATGAGTAATAGTAAATGTAGAATCGGGCAGTAGCGTAAACTCCTTCTGGAAAGCTTTTACCTTTTTAGGAGTTGGCTTCTTTCTGTTACCCTTATCGGTATATTTATCATTTATCTCCTTTAGATATGGCACCTTATTATATAGAGTCTGGAAATTCATACGTCCGTTAGACGATATTGTTCTGTTGCTGCTGATGATATTACCAAACGATGTTCCATCGGCGTATGTAGTTCCTCTGTCCCAACTGTATTGAGAATTAAAGGTGATATCGCTTGTGAACCACGATAACAGAGGCAGCTTGTTAAGAGGAATCTGATACGATGCCTGGAAGGTCTGCTGGTAATCAAGTGGTCTGCCCATACGTGACAGGCTGGCCTTTACAGAGTCTTTCCAAAGCGCATATTCATCGGGATACAAATCTTTGTTGACAATCATATAAGGCTCTTCAATCTCTGCTTGAGTCTTGGCAGTAAACGACATGCGCAAATCGCGAAGCGGGTCCCAACGCAGAGTCATATCTCTGTCCCAATAGAACTGCTGTGAGAAGAGCGCAGGAATATCGTTACCGCCATTCATAGATTCCAAATCGCGTTCCTGCAGTTCATGATAATTTCTAACCAGATTGGTGTTAAAACTGAAACTCTGTGGCACAAAGTTTATGGTCATATCTTTCAATATGGTTAGCCAGTTAGATTGGTATCTGATAAACGAGAATGGTTTCCAACCTTGTATGTCAGGAGAATATGAGTAGGTTAGGTTAGCCTTCCAACTCTTGTCATTTTCATACACTATGGTGCTGGCGCTGTTCTCCTGCACAGAACTGGAGAAACTTGCGCTAAAGTTTGCCGGATCGTATGGCATAGGCTTTTCACCGCTTATATCTATTCTTGCATTAGAAATACTAAAGTTCTTCTGTACGGTAACATCTTGTGTAATGCTACGTATGGAATCTTGTGATCTCCTGTCGGAATAAGAATCTATAACATCATCTAAAATAAGGTCAGTGTCGTAAGGACTATAGTAAGGCGATACATTCTCTTTAGTGTATGAATAGTAGATAGGCAGAGAAACTTTGGCCTGTTCCGGCAAGAAACGTCCTATGTCGAAACTTGTGGTCATAGAGTACTTGTAGAAATCTTCCATACTTCTTTGACTTATACCCTGTTCCAAACCTCCATATCCTGCAGTACTCATCTGACCTGCAAAATCTACATTACCTATGTCGGAAAGTTTCATAGACATATTGGCACGCGCTGCAGAACCTCCGCGACTTTCAAAACCAACCAGACGCAATTCGTTAACCCACAATTCTGCCGATTTTGTGGTGAGCGAATTATTTCTGATACCAATCATTATAGCTCTTACATTTCCTATAGACGGATTACCTATAATGCTGATTTTGTTCTCCGGATTTTCAGGATCGTATTCACTGTAAAGCGTGCTCTGCGAAACTTCGCTGCTACCGCTGTTCTTTAAACGGTTTCTGTTATTCTTTACGGCAGTCAGCACATCGAACGATATATCCAGCATATTCCTGTTAGGCCATACCATACGACGGTCACTTTCGTTGTCGTTGTTATAGTAACCATGTTCAGTAACGGTAAGAGGAATCTCATATTCATAGTAGTTTCCGGTGTAATCGGAACCCAAACGAATAAATACAGACATATCGCCATCTTCTAACATCTGACCATCGTTGATAGGAGCTTCCAGATGTGAGAACATCTGAATACGTTGATATTTACGCAAATCCAACGCGCTCTTCTTGTATATACCGCGGGCTTCGCCGGCTTCAAGATTTGTAACCTTAATACTCATAGCCTGTTCGTTATCTTGAATAAGCTGTGCCTGCTGTGGGTCAAGAATACGTGTTATTCCGGGTGGAACAACGTAGTTAACTGGAGTGCGGTCTCCATTCTCTTCAATGTTTACCGATGTAGCAGTAAACGAACCGGAAATAACAGGAGTCTTGTTAGAACTGCTTGCAATAGGCTGTTCGTAGTTTCTCCATTGGCTGGTCATCAGTTCCAGTGAACCAAAGCGTATATGAGTTTCGTCTGTAAAGTTGGTTAGGTAAATACGCATAAATCTTATAGAACTGAAATCGCGTATTCCGCCTACAGCCTTTTCATATTCATCTACAGGAATTCTGAAACAGTACCAATTTACTGTCTCCATATTTCCGTTACGCAACTTAATTTTAACTTCGCGTTTGTCGGCTATGTAGTTACGTCCCACCTGCAAATCGGACGGACGCAGTGAAATGCGGTACTGGAAGAACTTTTCATATTCATCCAGAGTATAATCCTGGTTGGCGTCTTCAATATCGGGAGTAGTACGAGAAGATTGATCAAAGCGTTCGTCTGTATCTTCTGAATTTGGAGAGTTGCCTTCAGTACCATTGTAACGCTTATATCTGTCTAAAATAGATACCTGATTATTATCGTAATCTGTACCACGATAATGGTGGAAGTTGTCGCCGGCAGGATCTTGTTCAAATGCACTATAGATATTTGCAGGCACACGTCCTTTAATCTGCTCCAAATAGGTTGCGTATGTAGAATATTTACGCTCTTCTTCTGAACTCAGACCATTCAAACCAACATCCTGTTTACGACGGCTGTCTGCATTGCTGTTATCGAAAGCATATACCAAACTTGTGGTTGTTGGCACTTTACCCCAAACCGTTTCAGAATATTGTGTGGCATCGTTATTTACAGGAATACCATTTTCAAAATACTTCTTTCCGTCTAACAGAATATCTTCTGATACTTCACCCAGATTTATATACATATCGCCACCCATGGCATTCTGGTTGTAGATAAACGGATCAAGCATCCAGAATTCTATATATTCTATGTTGGCAGTTTCAAAATCGGTAGTGCTGAGACTGCGCATAATACCGGCCCAATTCTGAGACGGATTAGGCAGATGACCATTTCCATCCAGATTAGGATTAAGGTTATACGGACCACGTTCTTGCGGATAGTATGCCAGGTTTAATATGGATAAGGTGGTAGATTCACTGGATGTAGATTCCTTGTTAGGGTACAATTCACGTTCATACACCTCTCTTACATAGTGGTTAGACAGTTGGTCCAAATCACTCTTGATATGTGAAGGGGTAAGCATGGAATTTCTTCTGGTAAAGAGCGGATCTATAGTGAACCAGTTAATCAAAGCTCTGTTGTAACCGGCCTCTACACTGCCAGTCTTTCCATATCCAGGCATACCTGTAGGCACAGCCGCAAGCGACCAGGCAGATGGACGGCTTATATCTATACCGCTCTCTGCGGCTTCAAAATCGTCAATATATGATGAACTGCCCTGAACTTTATCCGATACTTCCGATATAAGATGAGCCATCTCTGCAGAGAAATTGATTTGAGACGGTTGTGTGGCATTGACAAACGGAATAAGATCTATCAAGTTTGTAAGCGCCTGACTTTCGCGTTTGTAATTTACGTTAAACCCAAACATTGTATTCACCAGAGGTTCGTCACCCATAGTAACCTTACTGGTTAGCGGACGTTCATTCAGGTGCATCAAAGTACCGCCTATCTTAAAGTCGCGATTGAAATCGTATGCCCAATTCACACCTGCCATAGTCTTTCGTTGCATGCTGAATTCAGTGTTGCTCTCTAACTGAACATCAACCTTTGTGCCGGCATCAATAATGTTCTGGTTTATAATGGTAACAGTACCCATGCTGTAGTCCAGAATATAATCGCTATTCTCCACCAGTTCTACACCGCCGGCAGTTACACGTACCGAACCGCGAGGAATATTGCCAGCCCCTAAATAGATAATACTATTGGATGAACCGGAATGTTGTCCCATAAGCAGGAACTTATCCTTTTCTGCCATGCGCTGTGCTACCACTTTAGTGGAATCGTATAGCTCCTGGAAGACATATTTGCTTGCCAAACTGCTATTGTTGATACTCTTACGCAGATGCTCACCAAACGGTTCAACAACCGGGAAGATGATTTTTCCCGATGATGCCAATACCGTATAACCTTCAATAAAGTCAAAACGACCATTGGGGTGTGCAGACTGATTATCGTCCAAACGGTCCAGATTCATCATCTGTAGCAGATTGGTACTCTTTAACGATGTCTCCGGCAGATAGGTGATATAGCTGCCTGTGCTGTCGCTTGCGTAGTAAATGTTCAGTTTGAATTTGTTACTGCTTACGGAACCACTACCCAATGAATAGATGTTCTTCATCATCAGGTCCCAGGTACCGCTTCCCGGAACATTTGAATTAGACTTAAGCAACTTAACATACAGAGCATTACCTGAATCTGTTATGTCTGAAGAAAATTCACCAACCTGATAGCTTTGACCTGCGTAGGTATATTCAAAGGCAACAGCCAGAACTTCGTCGGAACTCAAGGCATTTCTTAGCGAGATATAACCTAAACTGCTATTCAGAGTATATTCAGATTCAGAAAGCTTGCGAGCATTAGAAATCTTTTCGTAGTCTGTGCTACCCATTAGGAAACCACCCAACGTAGTAGCCACATTATCTATGTCGCGCGCCTGTGGATAGTCGTTTGCTATACGGTGGTAAAGGTCGTTGGCACTGTTATCTGTGGCGGGGCCTCCTGTACTGCTCCAGATGGCATTGCTAATATGTTCAGATTCTCCCAAATCTGTAAAAGCAATAATATTTCTGGGGCTTTCGTAACTACTGCGTTTATTCGTAACCCATAGCTCAATGCGGGTAATCTTAACCCCGGAAACTATGCTTGGAAGCATAGCCATATTCTTGTCGTAATTATCGCGGAAGAAGTGTCCCAAAAAGAAATGGCGGTTTTCATCGTAATCGCTTGCATTAATCTCAAAGTCGGTAAGCTGTTCTCCACCCTGTGAACTTACCGATGTGGATGTAGAGTTCTTTTGTGATAAAACTGTCTGCAAAGAGAGTTTACCAAACTGCAAATCGGCACGAATACCAAAGAGCGATGTAGCTCCCTGAATAAGTGATGAATTTGTGGGGAAACTTACATTACCTGCTTCAAGTAATCTTATGATTTCATCTTCTTTGCCTTCATAACGCAATTTAATCTTTCTGGTGTCAAAATCGAAAGTGGTTTCTGTGTTATAGTTCAAATCCATATTGATTTTATCGCCCACTTTGGCATTGATACTCAGATTTATCTGTTCGTCAAAATCAAAACCACCTGTCTTTCTGTTTTGAACCGATAACGATGGATTATCCACCTTGTTCCTGTTTACGCCAAACTTTATGGCAGCAGAACCATTTGTTCTTATCTGAACACCTCCCGGACCAAATATCTTTTCAGCAGGGCCAAGATCGAACTTCATATCGGTAAAATCGAACTTGTTTGTGCCGTTATTTGCAAATTCCTCTTCGTTTTTAGTACGGAAGTAAGACTGCATAGAGCGTTGCATGCTCCATTTGTTGTATTCAGGCTGGGTCATCAGGAAAGGGGTAGTAAGATAGTTGTCGCCAAGCTTAACTCCCACTTTGTATATGTCGGCCTCTTCATCGTATTCCGTAACATTCTGAATGTTTTCCGGTGTACGCAAATCGGCAGAATAATTCCTGTTCAGATCTTCCGATTCCTCCGGAACGGTCTTACTAACCTTAAAGCGGGCATTCTGAACCGTGTCTTGTGGTTCTGTCTCTGAGCTTTGTCCATATAACACACCTAAGCTCCCGCATAAACAGGAGCCTAACAGTATGGTTAATATCAGAACAAATCTCTTTAATGCCATTGAATACAAATTAAGATTAGATACGTTTCAAAGCCTCTTTGATAGCGCCCTCCACAGATATGTTTGGTTGCTCTTTAACAATAGCCTGAACAACTTTTTGCGATGCAGCCTGTGGAAAACCCAACATAACAAGCGCTGCTACCGATTCCTCTACAGTCTGTCCTGCTTGCGAATTTGTACCTATGTTCAGTATGTCTGCATTGGCAGAACCTTTTGCAACCTTATCGTGCAAATCCACTATGATACGTTGTGCTGTTTTTGCACCAATACCTTTAACCTTCTTAAGAAGAGCATCGTTTCCGCTGCCAATAATCTCAATTAGTTCGGCAGGAGAAAAGGCCGATAATATCATAATAGCACTGTTTCCACCTATTCCCGATACCGATATAAGTTGAAGGAACAGATCTCTCTCCTGTTTGTCGGCAAAACCAAAAAGGTTATAAGCATCTTCTCTTATAGCTTCGTAAACATAAAGTTTGCACTCTTTTCTCTCCTGAATGGCAGAAAAAGTGTTCAGTGATATGTTCAGCATAAAACCAATACCTGAATTGGTTTCTAAAACAGCGTATGTAGGTGTTATTTCGGCAATTGAGCCCTTTATGTAGTTTATCATATACTCTCATTTATATAAATATAAATTAATAACGGCAGTATGGCTGCTTTATTGTATAAAGACGAAAAAAATGTAAAAAGATACCAATATCGTAAAAAAATACAATCCTGTTGTATAATTTTTCATCTGCTTGTTGTAATTTCGCACTTTGAAAAACAAAAATATTAAAAGATGAATAAGATTAAGGCAGCCATAGTAGGCTATGGAAACATTGGTCAGTATGTTTTAGAGGCACTCCAGAGCGCACCCGATTTTGAGATTGTAGGTATAGTACGCAGAAACGGAGATGCCCATAAACCTGCAGAACTGAACGAATATAAAGTAGTTAAGGATATACAGGATTTACCAAAACCGGATGTGGCAATACTTGCTGTTCCCAGCCGTAGCGCAGAAAAATATGCAGCAGAAATATTGCCATTGGGTATAAATACCGTAGATAGCTTTGATATTCATTCATTAATAGTGGAGACCCGTTCCAGAATCGATAAAATAGCAAAGGAGAATGGACAGGTGGCTGTAATTTCAGCAGGATGGGATCCGGGAAGCGATTCCATAGTACGCGCCCTTATGCAGAGTATGGCTCCAAAAGGAATAAGCTACACAAACTTTGGCCCGGGAATGTCAATGGGTCACACAGTAGCAGTAAAGGCTATTGATGGTGTAAAGAATGCACTTTCAATGACCATACCTGTAGGAACAGGAATACATCGCAGAATGGTTTATATAGAGCTGTTGGATGGCTATAAGTTTGAAGACGTTGCTGCAGCAATCAAAGCAGACCCATATTTTGTGAATGATGAAACTCACGTTATGCAGGTAGAGAGTGTAGATGAACTGAAAGATATGGGACATGGAGTAGAA
The DNA here is from genome assembly GCA_937876995.1 of uncultured Bacteroidales bacterium. GTDB lineage: Bacteria > Bacteroidota > Bacteroidia > Bacteroidales > Bacteroidaceae > Colenecus. Next base: position 32,733 of record CALEFD010000092.1, read on the forward strand.
CTGACCCGCAAAGGTGTTTCGGGTAAAACTCAGAACCAACTCTTCTCATTCAACATGAAGATAAACAACCCTGCGCTTACAGCTCAGGTTTTGGTAAACGTGGCAAGAGCATCAATGCTTCAGAAACCGGGATGCTACACTATGATAGAGATTCCTGTTATTGATATGCTCCCCGGCAATCGCGAAGAACTCATTGCCCATTTAGTATAAATATTACAACATCATTATATTGCGGCGGATCTTTTTGATTCGCCGTTGTTGTTTTTATAGCTGTGAAATTTAGAATTGGATGCCGATACCGGCATAGAGACCTTCGGCTTTGTTCAGACCTACTATAAGATTGTAAAAGACACTGTCTGTGAAACCTATGTTGTATCTGATGAATGTTCCGTAGTTCATAAAAACACTGTCAAATCTGGTTTTGTAGTATCGCTTGTTTCGTTCAAAAGGACCTGATTCAGAAGCCAAACAGTTTTTGTATGCAGTGTTTATGCCTAAACCTAAATTCACGCCAAACTGAACGAAATCATCCAAAAACCACCCAAAGTTAAAAAGTACATTGTAACCATTATAGACCCCCTCTGTAAACTCCTCATCAGGAAATTCATCCCAACCAATTACTGTGGGATATTCATCGTCTTCAACAACCACCCCATCTTTTCCTCTGTAAGGATCGGTAGGTATTCCAAAAGTTCTTTTGCCTATATTGGCACTAAGTGTTACACCCCAAAACGTATATCCGTTACCTGCCGATATATCCAGTACCAACATATCTTTGCTACCTATGGATAAACCCATACAGAGTACATCGTATTCGGGCACTTCGTAATAGCTGTAGTCTTGAGAAGCCTGGGCGGCAGCAATAGAATCGGCCATCTCCTGGTTCTTGACTTTGCCTATGTATATGTCATTTTCAAAGTATCCTTTGTAGAGAGTAGTATCTTGTTTTGACAATAGTACACCTGCGCCATGCCGCATATCGTCTTTCCATTCACCGGCATAATAACCTCCATCTTCGTACATAAGAGTGCCTACGCCATTGAACATGCCGTTTTCCCAATGTCCATTGTATTCAGCTCCATTTGCATATTTATACACGCCTTCGCCGCTCATTTTGTGGTCTTTGAAAGAACCGCTGTAGTAGTCGCCATCAGGGAAACGCAAGTTGCCCTTACCATTCCACAGACCATCTTTCCATTCACCGGAATAGATGGTTCCGTCGCTATATTTCATTGTACCTTGTCCGTTGAATAGAGAATCTGCAATACCTCCTACATACCAAGAACCGTCATCAAATCTTAACGTATCCGATTCCGTGTTTTGGGCTACTGCATTGCTTATGCAGAATAACAGAACCAAAAGTATGGTAAATGTTCTCCTCATTTTTTTTGCGTAAATATAGTTGTTGTACAAAAGTAATGTATATAAAAATCCACTGCAAAAATAAAATTGGTAATTGCTATAAACAAGGGGAGATTTCCTACAAATATAGGGGAATATTCCTAAAAAAAGTAAAACACTGAACCCTGCAAACATGAAGAAACGGCTAAATACACCCAAAATATAGGATTATTTAACCAACAGGTGGTAGCTTTCGTTTCTTTGTTGTATCTTCGCACAAATAAATAGGAACAACGCAAATTCTTTGTTATTATGAGCGAAAATAAAGATCTAAAGTGTGTTTTTAAAGGGGAGGCTTTTGAAGCAGAGATAGTTAAAGGCAGATTAGAATCGGAAGGCATTCCTGCTATGATAATGAACAATTCAATGAGTGCAATACTTTCTACATACACTATAACATCCGGTAATGTAAGCGTGTTGGTGAATGCAGAAAATGAAGATAAAGCAAAAGAGATACTTGCAAATGAAAACGCCTAAAAGAGTAGCAGTAAAGGTAGGCAGTAATGTGTTGACACGTGCCGACGGAAGATTAGATATAGCCAGAATGGCATCTTTGGTAGATCAGATAGCCGATTTACACAAACGCGGTATAGAGGTAATGCTTATATCGTCCGGTGCGGTGGCATCGGGCAGAGGTGCATTGCCACATCTAAAAAACGATGATAGCGTAACAGGGCGTCAGTTGTTTGCAGCAGTAGGTCAGGCAAAGCTTATAGAACACTACTATAACTTTTTTCAAGAATACGATATTACTGTAGGTCAGATACTTACCACAAAAGAAAATTTTGTAGATCAAACACTGCAACTGAACCAGAAACGTTGTATGGGGGCAATGCTTAAAAACAGAATAGTTCCTGTAATTAACGAAAACGATACCGTATCTGTAAAAGAGCTGATGTTTACCGATAACGATGAACTTTCAGGTCTGGTAGCTCAGATGATGAAAGCAGAACTTTTGGTTATTCTTAGCAATGTAGATGGTGTATTTACAGGAAATCCGGAAGACCCCGATTCAGAACTGATACGCACTGTTCAGGCAGAAGAAGATTATTCACAATGTGTAAGCAACAGCAAATCAAAATACGGTCGTGGCGGAATGATGACCAAAATGAAAACCGCAAAATCTGTGGCTAAGAACGGAATTGAGGTAAGAATAGCCAACGGCACTCGTCAAAACATATTGTTAGATGTAGTGCTGAATCCGGAAACAGCCGTTTGCACACGTTTCTTAACACCTAAAAACAGAAAAAAATGATAGACAATATATTACAGCGCATAGGCGATGCCGCATACAGACTCCCGTTGTTGCAAGAAGAGAAGATAAACGAAGCACTGTATGCAGTAGCCGATGCCATTATGACCAATGCCGATGAACTGTTGCGTGCCAATGCTCTCGATTTGGCTGCAATGGAAAAATCGAACCCAATGTATGACCGTCTGCTTCTTACTACAGAGAGACTGGAAGGCATAGCCGGCGATATGAGAAAAGTGGCAGAACTGCCACAGCCTGTAGGAGAGCTGATAGATGAACGTGTGCGTCCAAACGGTATGAAACTAAAACGTGTCCGCGTACCATTTGGAGTAATCGGAGTAATATACGAAGCACGTCCAAATGTAAGTTTCGATGTATTCTCATTGTGCCTGAAATCTCGTAATGCCTGTGTGTTGAAGGGCGGTAGCGATGCTTACAATTCAAATAAAGCAATAGTAGAACTTATACACAGAGTGTTGAACGGCATAGGTATAAATCAGTATGTGGTAGATTTGTTGCCTGCCGGACACGAAGCAGCGCAAGAACTTATGCGTGCAGTAGGCAAAGTAGATCTGCTTATACCTCGCGGAAGCGCGCGTCTTATAAAATCGGTACGTGAAAATTCTCTTGTCCCGGTAATAGAGACAGGTGCGGGTGTATGTCATACCTACTTTGATAAAGATGGCGACATAGAAAAAGGTGCAGCAATAGTCTTCAATGCAAAGACCCGCAGAGTAAGCGTATGTAATGCGTTAGATTCTTTGGTAATACATAAAGAGAGACTTCAGGATTTGCCTGCTATATGCAATAGATTGCAGGAGAAAGATGTAGTGATAGAGGCAGATGAAGCATCGTACAGCGTACTTCAGGGCGCATATCCGGCACATCTGCTTGAAAAAGCCACAGCCGATAGCTTTGGTAAAGAGTATCTCTCACACAGAATGTCTGTAAAATGTGTAGAGTCATTTGACGAAGCACTTGAACACATCAGAAAATATACATCGCACCATAGCGAATGTATAGTAACAGAGAATAGTGCGAATGCCAAAATGTTCCAGCAGTGCATAGATGCTGCTTGCGTATATGTGAACGTATCGACAGCATTTACAGATGGAGCGCAGTTTGGATTGGGCGCAGAGATAGGTATCAGTACACAGAAACTACACGCTCGCGGACCAATGGGACTGGCAGAGCTTACCACCTATAAATGGCTTATAGAGGGCGAAGGACAGACAAGAAATTAAACCTACACTAAAATAATGAGACACTTTACAAACGTACACGATCTTGGTGATTTGCATCTTGCACTGCAAGAGGCACTTGAGATAAAAAATGACAGAACAAAATATGTGGAGTTAGGCAGAAATAAAACACTGCTTATGGTGTTTTTCAACTCCAGTTTGCGCACACGTTTAAGCACCCAAAAGGCCGCAATGAATCTGGGAATGAATGTCATTGTACTGGATGTTAATCAGGGAGCCTGGAAGTTAGAAACAGAGCGTGGAGTGATAATGGATGGCGATAAATCTGAACATCTGCTTGAAGCAATACCTGTAATGGGTTGCTATTGCGATGTAATAGGTGTACGTTCATTTGCCCGTTTTGAAAGTCGCGAAGACGATTACAGTGAAAAGATAATCACACAGTTTATACAGTATTCCGGTCGTCCTGTCTTCTCTATGGAGGCAGCAACAGGACATCCATTGCAGAGTTTTGCAGACTGGATAACAATAGAAGAGCATAAAACCAAAGAACGTCCAAAGGTGGTTCTTACATGGGCTCCACACCCAAAAGCATTGCCACAGGCAGTGCCAAATTCATTTGCACAATGGATGGTGGCTGTGGGTTACGACGTAGTTATAACACATCCTAAAGGCTACGAACTTGATGAACGTTTTACAAAAGGTGCTACCATAGAATATGACCAGATGAAAGCCTTTGAAGGTGCAGATTTTATCTACGCAAAGAACTGGTCGGCAGCATCGCCCGAAAACTATGGACAGATATTAAGTAAAGATATGGATTGGACCGTAAGCAGCAGACAGATGGCTGTAACCGATAATGCCTATTTTATGCACTGTCTTCCTGTTCGCAGAAATATGATAGTAACTGACGATGTTATAGAAGGCCCTCGTTCACTGGTAATCCCGGAAGCTGCCAATAGAGAAATATCGGCAACAGTAGTACTTAAAAAGATACTTGAAAATCTGTAATAGAGTTATTACAGTTCAAAAGCATAGTGATAGTCGGCTCCATCTCCTTTGCAACTAAAGGTTATGGAGTCGCCTTTTTGTAAATCGTATCCATCTAATGGAACGGAAAAATAGGCATTTTTGGTAGAACCTATAGGGTCATTGTTGCGGTCGTGATATAGAATAAAATCCACACCAGTATCCTTTTTGTCTGCAATCATAAAGAGAGAGTGGGGAGTATGATGCACAGAAATTAGAATGACAGCATTCATATAACCACCGCTTAACCATACACTCTGTACCTTAACAGGATCTTGCTTTATCTCTCTGTTTTCACATTCGCAAATATCTGTAGCTCTGTTTGATAGTATATTTATAGTTTCCAAAACTGTTGCAGTGGTAGAATCGGCATTGACAATATACATAGAAATAACACGCAATACCGTGTCGGCAGGTTCTTTGGTTCCGTCTCTGTCATCAACCATAAAGCGTTTGCCAAAATCGTCTTCCAAAACGGAAATATTGCCGTTGGAATCGGTCCAAAGAGTAACAAATCCGGTAACAATGTTTTCGGTTACATCAAGCTCTTTGCCACAAGAAATAGTGGCAAACAGAGATAGTACAGATAACAGTATGGTTAGAACTTTATTCATTATTCAGAGTGCTTAGTTTGTTTATTAACGGATTTGCATACATCTCTAACATCTTACAACGTAAGAAATCATAATCAGGGTTTTCAAGAGAGATTTTTGCCAACTGACCTTTCAAATACTTTTCAAACCTCTTTTTGTCTTTGGCAGTATAGTTGTTGCACATATTGTTATTGCCGTTCAGCATATCTAGGGCAATATAGTTGCATGGATAAATTCTGTATCCGCCGAATATTTTGTTGTCTATAATAGCGGTCAACTGTTCCAAATACTGATTCCTGTTCAGAGTGTTGTCTATGGAATCAAGTTCTGTAGCCAGTTCCGGCATAACTTCATAATGAACACGGCCTTTATAACCAAAAATACCCACCTTCATATTGGTAAGATCGGCCTGTTTGCTCTTTCTGTATGCAGGATTATCGCGTTTCTGCTGGAACTCCTCTGCTTTCAGGTAATCGCAAGGGTCGAATTCGTAGCTTATAGTCAATGGTGTAATATGCAGAGATTTTATCTTTTCAGCTATAGTGCCTTCGCCGGACATCAGCAACATTTTTAGAACACTGCTTTGAGTCCTGTCATTGGAATCTTTTGCTCTGCCTTCGCGCTGTGCCAGCCATAAAGAGCTCTTTTTGTTGGCTATTACAAAACGGATATAGTCCGATAACTGTTGTGAAGATTGCATCAATTCGGTTCTGGATGCCGATCTGTTTACTATGAAACTTCTGTTAAGACGTACCAAAGTTTTAATCCAAGGATAGATAAGCAGGTTGTTACCTATACCTATTTCTACGGTTTTGCGTTTGTTGCTGACCAATAGAAAACCTAAAAAAGCAGAATCCAGGACTATATCTCTATGGTTTGATAGAAATAGAAAATCTTCTCTGCCTTCCGGTAAAGATGATATGTTGGAAGATAGTCCGTCTGTTTTATGGTTCTTTAAAAACCTTACAAAAGGATACACCAGCTTTATCTGAAATTCATGTATGCTCTTAATGTTTTTTGTGTAAGCTTTCAGAAACCATATAGGCGACACCTTAAGCATACCTTTTATAATCTTTTTGAACGCTCTGTCATTCAAAAGAGAATCTATGGCCTGCTGAACTTCGTTATCTTCGTAAGAACGCATCTGTTCAAATTCTGCCGGAATCTGCAACATCTTCTATTTTGTTTATTAGTTGAAACTGTTTTCAATAATCTCTGTCAGAACCTCTTTTACTGTCATTCCCGCCGCACGTATCTGCTGAGGAATAAAACTCGTTTCGGTCATACCCGGAATAGTATTTATCTCTAACAGGTTAATCTTATTGTCTTCTGTTATAATGTAATCGTTTCTTATAATACCGTTACAACCCACTATTTTGTATATAGCTGCAGTAAGCATCTGTATTCTGTCACGTAGTTCGTCCGGAATACGTGCCGGAGTAATCTCTTCTACTGCACCATTGTATTTGGCTTCGTAATCAAAGAAATCTCTTTTAGGAACAACTTCTGTAACAGGCAGCATAACCTCTCTCTCTTTGGTCTTGTAGTATCCGTTTGTGACTTCTGTACCCTGCATAAACTGCTCAATCATTATCTCATCGCTTTCGTTAAAAGCAGCTGCTATAGCCTCTTCTATCTGTTCAGGCTCTTTTACCTTTGTTGTGCCAAAACTTGAACCGCCGTCAGATGGTTTGATAAAACAGGGTAACCCAATCTTTTCTACTACGTCTGCAACTGTTATGGTATCGCCCTTGCGTAACATAATGGAATCTGCTATGCGTATGCCAAAACTCTTTAAGAACTGATTCAGCATAAACTTGTTGAAAGTTAAAGCCGATGCCAAAACACCGCAGGTAGAGTGGGGAATGTCAAGCATTTTCAGATAACCTTCTAAAATGCCATTTTCACCCGGAGTGCCGTGAATAATTATGTAGGCATATTCAAATTTTACCTTTTCTCCATCTTTTGAAAAACTAAAATCATTCAGATCTACAGGAGTATTTGTTCCATTGGTAATTACAGTCATTGAATTACCTTTTATTTCTACCAAATATGGATTGTATAGTTCCTTATCCAAATGTTCAAGAACTGTGTTTGCACTTCTTAAAGAGACCTCTCTTTCACTTGAATTACCTCCTGCTATAACCGCTATGTTACGTTTCATATCTATATTATGAATTTATTAGTCCATTGTATTTATGTATTCGCGCCAACCCTCTACCAACTGTTTCATATCTGTAGGCAGTTCAGAATCGAAAGACATCTGTTCACCGGTAACAGGATGCACAAAACCTAAAGTCTTTGCGTGCAGTGCCTGTCTGGGACAAGTATCAAAACAGTGCTGTATAAACTGTCTGTAGCGACTGAAAGTAGTTCCCTTTAGAACTATATCGCCTCCGTAGCGTTCGTCGTTAAATAACGGGTGTCCCAAATGTTTCATGTGAACTCTTATCTGGTGAGTTCTGCCCGTTTCAAGTCTGCACTCTATAAGCGATGTGTAGCTGTAATTCTCTAACATGGTGTAGTGAGTAACGGCGTGTTTGCCCACTTCAGGATCGAAAGAAACAGCCATCTGCAATCTGTCTTTTGGGTTCCTGGTTATCTGGCTCTCTATTCTGCCTGTAGGGGAATTTGGAACACCCCAAACCAGAGCTTGATAGGTGCGTTGAGTAGTTTTGTTGAAAAACTGTTTGCCCAATTCTGTCTTTGCGTATGGAGTCTTAGCTACCACCAGTAACCCCGATGTATCTTTATCTATTCTGTGAACCAAACCCACCTGAGGGTTGTTGGGGTCGTAGTCTTTATTGTCTCGCAGATGCCAGGCAATAGCGTTTACCAGCGTTCCCGTAAAGTTACCGCAACCGGGGTGTACCACAAGACCTGCAGGTTTGTTTATAACCATTAGGTAATTGTCTTCATAAACTACATTCAGCGGAATATCTTCCGGTAGAATTTCGCTACTGTAACGTGGACGATCCATCATTACAGTAATAACATCCAGTGGTTTAACTTTATAGTTGCTCTTTACTACACTGCCGTTTGCCATTATCATTCCGGCTTCGGCAGCCTTCTGAATGCGATTCCTGGATACGTGTTCTATATGGTCAAACAGAAATTTGTCAACCCTTAACAGAGATTGACCTTTATCTGCCACTACCCTATAATGTTCGTACAGTTCGATGGAATCGGACGTAGGTTCGGCATCGTCAAGCAGATCATCAATTTCGTCTTCTAAAAGGCTCATAGTTTATTCGTTAAAAAAGAGCGATTCTATAATTGTGACACTGTCAGCAGCTTCAATATCTTCTATGGCATTACCATTGCCGGCTACAATAGTCAGAGTAGAACCTTCCGGAATTTCAGTACCTGATTCTATGGCTTTGCCATTATATTTAATTTCGTACACCCAGTCTGCGTCGCCATCTACATATTCGTGCGGAGTAAGTTTGAATCCAGAACCTAATAACAGAGTTTCTGCAGCACGCAGAGAACTGTTGTCGGCTACGTCGGGTACAACTTTCATAGGAATCTTTCCGGAATTAACCACTAAATATATGGTACGTCCCTCTTTTACGTATGCTCCCTGTTTGGGGCGTTGCTCTATTACAGTTCCTTCTTCCATGTTTTTGTGGTAGCGATATTCTGTAACTTCGCCAGCCAGAGAATTGTTTTGCAGAACTATCATTGCATCTTCCACCACCAAACCATCTACAGCGGGAACTTCAATATGTTCACCGTGGTTGGTATATGAATGAAGCCATTTGAATGTGCCAAAAATAATCAGCGCCACAGCAACTACCATTAAAAACAGGTGAAACACAATTCTCCAAATATTCTTGAATTTAATAGCCATACCTTTTTTATTTTAATATACAAAGGTAGTAACAAACCTGCATATCTTCAAGGTTTATACCTAAAACAAAATAAAAAAGGTGGTCAAAATAAATTTAACCACCCAATTATTCGTTATCTGAACCTTCCGGAATTACTTCTTTGTTCCGCAATATTCGTCAGAAACAGTTAATTTCTTGCGACCTTTTGCGCGACGTGAAGCCAATACGCGACGGCCGTTGGCTGTAGCCATTCTTTCACGGAAACCGTGCTTGTTCTTTCTCTTCCTGTTGGAAGGCTGGAATGTTCTTTTCATTGTTATATACTTTTAATTGTTATTTTCTGTTTTTGAAATCGGAGTGCAAAAGTATGCTTTTTTTTCATAATAACAAAGAGTTGGCTCTTTTTTTGATGAAAGTTTTGCTTATTTGTTGCTAAACACTACTTTTGTATTCTGAAATCAATTAATTAATTATTACATACATATAATTTATGATTCTTTGTCAAGATATTAAGAATGGAACTTGCATTAATTTAGATGGTCATCTTTATTTTTGCATAGAGTTTTTGCACGTAAAACCGGGTAAGGGTAATACATTCGTACGCACCAAACTGAAGAGCGTAACAACAGGTAGAGTGTTGGAACGCACATTCCAGATTGGCTTCAAACTTGAAGACGTACGCGTAGAACGTCGTCCTTACCAGTATCTGTATAAAGACGATATGGGTTACGTGTTTATGAATCAGGAAGATTTTGAACAGGTAACTTTGAATAAAGATGTTATCAACGGTGTTGATTATCTAAAAGAAGGAGAGGTGGTAGAAGTTGTTACCAATGCTACTTCAGGTGAGATATTATTTGCAGATCTGCCTGTAAAAGTTATTCTGAAGATTACTTATACAGAACCGGGCTTAAAGGGCGATACTGCTACCAACGCAACCAAGCCTGCAACTGTTGAAACCGGTTGTGAAGTACGCGTACCTCTGTTCATCAATGAAGGTGAACTTATTGAGGTAGATACACGCGACGGATCATACCAGGGCCGCGTGAAGGCATAAGAATTATTGATGAATAAGCCGGAAAAGCTGAATCTTAAAGAGTGGGCCGCAGAGGATCGCCCCAGAGAAAAGATGAAGCAAAAAGGTGCAAAAGCACTAACCAACGCTGAGTTATTGGCGATTCTAATACATACCGGAAACACAGAAGATTCGGTCGTGGCTTTGACTCAGAAAGTAATGGCTTCTTGTCGTAATAGTCTTGCCCAATTAGGCAGACTAAGCGTTGAGGAGCTATGCTCTTTTAAAGGAATAGGAGAGGCAAAAGCAATAACAATACTTGCCGCTTGTGAATTAGGACGTCGTAGAAAAGAAGAAGAACCTGTAAAACGGGAGAAAATATCTTCGTCTATAGATGTTTATAACTACTTTTATCCGCGAATGGTAGATTTGCCAACAGAAGAGTGTCATGTACTCTTTATGAATCAAGCGGGTATAGTAATAGACAGTATGCGTGTAAGTAGCGGAGGAGTGGCAATGACAGCAGTAGATAACAGAGTGGTACTGCGCGAAGCATTCCTTCGTAGAGCATCTGCCATAGCTTTGTGTCATAATCATCCGTCGGGCAATGCGTCACCCAGCAAACCCGATGATGATTTAACACGTAGGTTGTATGGAGCTTGCAAGGTTGTGCAGATACCTCTGTTAGACCATATAATATTTACGGATAACGGTTACTATAGTTACGCCGATGAAGGTAAATTAGAGTAAAGATTATGCTAAAGGAACGGATAATTGAAGTCTTAAAAACCGTATATGACCCTGAAATTCCCGTCAATGTTTACGATTTGGGGTTGATATATAAGGTGGAGTTGGATTCAGAGAATAACTGTGTTATTGATATGACTCTGACTGCTCCCGGTTGTTCGTTGGCCGATTTTATAGTAGAAGATGTAAGAATGCGTGTAGAAGGCATTGAACAGGTAAAATCGGTAACGGTTAATTTAGTCTTTGAACCAGAATGGAACAAAGATATGATGTCCGAAGAGGCAAAACTTGAATTAGGATTTATTTGAATAGAGCATTATGCCGGAAAATGTATATTTCATAACCGATGCGCATCTGGGATCGTGGGCTTTAGACAATAATAGAGAGAGGGAAAAACTATTGATAGATTTTCTTGATTCAGTAAGAGATAAAGCCAAGGCTATCTATATGTTAGGTGATATGTTTGATTTCTGGTACGAATTCAAATATGTAGTACCTAAAGGATATACACGTTTCTTAGGCAAACTATCGGAACTCACAGACAGTGGAATAGAGATACACTATTTTACAGGCAACCACGATATTTGGAGTTTTAGCTATTTGCAGGAAGAGTGTGGTGTGATACTGCATAAAGAGCCGGCAATAATAGATATAAACGGTAAAAAGTTCTATTTGGCGCATGGTGACGGAATGGGCGATCCAAGTCGTTCTTTCCGTATATTGCGGTCAATATTTAAGAATAGGTTCTGTCAGTTCTGTTTCTCTCTGCTTCCCACCCGTTGGAGCATTTATTTGGGAATGAGATGGGCAAAACATAGCATGAAAGGACATTTGGATAGCGGAATAGTACCCTATCAAGGAGAAAGTAACGAACATTTGGTACAGTATGCCAAACAGTATCTGAAGAACGATGATAGCATTAATTACTTTATATTTGGGCATCGTCATATAGAGTTGGATTTAATGCTGTCGCGTGAAAGCAGAGTACTGATATTAGGAGACTGGATTTCTCAAAAAACCTTTGCAGAATTCAACGGAGACATATTAGTTGTAAATAACTTCTAACAAATTATCTGATAATATAGAAATGCCCTGTACAATATGCTGTATGGGGTGTTTCTGTATATATGCAATTTATTTTTGGCATAATTATAAGTAATTAACAAAACGACTGTAACAACGAATTATTCTGACACATATATTTGCACCAAAATTTTATAAATAATTGTGTTATGAAGAAGAATTTTGTTTGCTCAGTGATGTTATCATCACTATTTGCTTTTACAGGTTGTGCTTCTATCCCGGAAGGTGCTACAGCTGTAAAACCGTTTGACCTTTCTAAGTATATGGGCAGCTGGTATGAAATAGCCCGTATAGATTTTCGTCACGAACGTGGGCTGGATAATACCTCGGCCCACTATTCGATCAACCCCGATGGAACTATAAAAGTGGTAAACAGAGGGCGTAATATGGAGACCGGTCTCTATCAGGAGAGCGTAGGAAAAGCAAAGGTAGTTTCCTTAGATGGTTCTGCTATGCTTAAAGTTTCGTTTTTTGGACCATTCTATTCCGGTTATAACGTATTGGCCATAGATGACGAGTATAAATATGCATTAGTGGCAGGTAGTAATTATAAATATCTGTGGATGCTTTCTCGTGAAAAAAGTATGCCTAATTATATTCAGGATAAATATATGGAGGTGGCCGAAAAGGCGGGTTTTGATACCTACAAACTTATCTGGATAAATCAGGATTGAATAAGTTTGTAAATGCAGAATTTTTTTATTAAAATTGTATCGTTAAACCAATAAAAAGATAATTGTATGAAAATAGGAGATAAAATGCCACAATTCAGTGTGGTAGATCAAGATGGAAACGTAGTTACATCGGCCGATTTACAAGGTTATAAAACAGTGATATATTTCTATCCAAAAGACAGTACTCCGGGTTGTACCACAGAAGCGTGCAATATTCGCGACAACTACAATCGTTTTCTTGCACAGGGTTACAAAGTGTATGGAGTAAGTAAGGATTCTACAGCTTCGCATAAGAAGTTTATAGAGAAGTACCAGTTGCCTTTCCCTTTGCTTTCCGATAAAAGTACTCAGATGTTACAGGATTTTGGAGCTTGGGGCGAAAAGAAAATGTGCGGTAAAACCTGCATTGGTACTATACGTATGACTTTTGTTTTTAATGAAAATGGTATTTGTACCGATATTATAGACAAAGTTGATACCAAGAATCATTCGGAGCAGATTCTGAAATAAAAAATGTTTGTAGTAATAGGGCTATATTTATTTTGGCGGAACCGAAACAAATATAGCTCTATTATTCTTTATTTGGGCAATCAATCAACTCTTTAATTCAATAAACTAAGATCAATTTCAGGAACTAATTTGTACATTTGCAAAAACTAAATTCAAATGATAGTATTGTATGAGAACGTTTTGTATTAGTACGCTTTTACTTTCTGTTGCATTTTTATCGATAAAAGCGCAGCATAATAATAGTAAAGATGCAGTCACACCTAACCAACACAACGGTTATGAATTTGTAGATTTAGGTTTAAGTGTGATGTGGGCAAATTGCAATATAGGTGCAAAGAAACCAGAGGACTTCGGTTACTTTTTCGCATGGGGCGAAACACGTTACAAAAGTCATTACAATTGGTTTACCTACAGATTTGGCGATTGGTGTGAGATTACAAAGTATTGTTCACAAACTATTTGTGGGAAGGACGGTTTTGTTGATAATAAAAATGTTTTAGAATTGTCCGACGATGCTGCAAATGTGGCGTGGGGTGGAGATTGGAGAATTCCCACAATAATGGAATTTAAAGAACTTATGGACAATTGTGATTGGAAATGGTATAACGATAATGGACTTTATGGATACAAAATAACCAGCAGGATAAATGGTAATAGTATTTTTTTGCCTGCTTCCGGATATTGTAGCGATACAAAAGTCTATTTTATTGGTTCAGAAGGTCGCTATTGGTCCAGTTCACTATCTTTAGATGATTCCAGTAGCGCTTACCGTTTATATTTCAGTTCAGAAAGTGTAGATTGCTTAAATAGTTATTACGATCGTTGTTTAGGGCAAACCATTCGTCCTGTTTACAAACAGACACAATAAATTCTATATCTTCTAAACTCAGATCAATGCTCACAATGCGATACATGACCAATAACTGCGGCCAATAGAAACTGATTTTGTGAATATAAGAAAATGAGAATTTTAATTATTGTAAATTAGAATTCTTACTACGTTTGTAAGTTAAATTTACCATTTACTAAAACAGCATATTATGAATAAGAGAATTATACTTTTAGCTATAATTGTTCTTGTTATGTCTTGTAAGAGCGGACAAAAAAAGAGCACAGAAAATGTAGTGGCAGATGCCGATACTGTTGCAGTTGTAGAGGTACCAACAGGCCCTATTACCATTCATATAGATGATGAGATGCGCCCCCTGTACGATACTTTAAGATTAGGCGAACTTATTGAATCCTACAGGCTTATACCATTATCTTCATCAGAGGAATCTTTTATGTGGCCCATTCGTGATATTCATTTTATGGAAGATCAATACTTTATCTCTTATGGGGATTTAATAACCACACGAATGAAATCTTTTGATAAGAATGGAAACTTTATAAAAGAGATCTATAACATAGGCAGAGGCCCAAATGAGGTGATATCCCCTTTAGAAAGAGTGTATAATGACGCTCAGAAGACAATAGCATTAATTTGTACTAATAGAGAAATTTTAAAGATAGATGCAGTAACGCATTGTTTAAAAAAGATTTATATTGATGATATTCTTAAACCATTCAGACCTTGTTCATTTGATAATGGAATGTATGTAGCTATGACACTGAAGGATTACAAAATTCCAGAGAGTATAGCAAAAGAGGGCAGCTTCTTATATTATTATGATTCTGATTTCAATATTATAGGTTCAATAGCGGACAATAAAGATAGAACGCATAGAAATATAGAGGGCGTAACCACATTCCCTCGCCTTAAAGAAATTCTTTCACAATCTGGTGATAAAATTTTATACAAAGATATGTTTAACGATACAATATATAGTGTAAGTGTAGATGGTAAATTTACACCTGCTATTATTGTTGATATCCCAAATAAGCTTAAGCCTACACTTCGTGAATCTGAACTGGCTAAAGAACAGGATAAACATAAGAAGATCTATTTAGATAACGTAACTGAAACAAAAGATTACATTATTATTACCTACTACTTTAAAGGTGTGCAACATACCGGTATATGGAGTAAAGCCACACAGGAACTTTTGTATCTTTCTACCCGTCTTTACGGTGTATTTGACCTAGTTGTTCAGATAAATGAAATGAAATGGCATGAGGCCTGTTGTAATTTCAGTACAGAGAATAATACATTTATAACAGATATACCTGCATCAATGGCAAAATCTGAAATAGACAGTTTAAAAGATGAGGACAATTCTGTTTTAGTAGAAATTACTCTTGCAAATGGAAAATAACTTTTATGATTAGATTATTTAAACCAATGTTAATGTTTTTAAAATATTGAAGTATGAAAAATTTTATTAGGCTTTGTTATTTTTTTCTTTTGTTCACTGTAACATCTTGTTCTAACAAATCAAACGGAGATGTA
>CALEFD010000093.1 GCA_937876995.1 uncultured Bacteroidales bacterium
ACGCAATCTTTCAAGTTTAAGATCTACTTTATTACCAACCATATAGTTAGTCAATTCTCTTTCATCAGTTTCTTTGGTATTTAGTGTTCCAATATATTCCCCTTTTCTTAGAATTGAAACACGGTCAGATATACTTAAAACTTCGTTTAATTTATGAGTGATAATAATAATTGATTTATTATCTTCTCTCATTTTGCTGATAATATTAAATAGTTTATCAATTTCTTGTGGAGTTAAAACAGCTGTAGGTTCATCAAAAATGATAATATCAGCATTTCGGTACAAAACTTTTAGGATTTCAACCCGTTGCTGCATACCAACTGTAATATCTTGTTTCTCAGAAACAGACATGTTATGAATCTTTTTCTTTAAATCAATCTTAAATCCATATTTTTCAGCAATCCCAGAAGCTTTATCCAAAGCTTCTTTTAAACTCACTTTTTCTTTTAATCCTAAAATAATATTTTCAATAGCAGTAAAAGTATCAACTAACTTAAAGTGTTGATGTACCATCCCAGTACCATATTCAAATGCATCTTTAGGAGAATGGATTTTAGCTAGTTTAGAATTAATATAAATTTCACCTTCATCAGGAGTATAAATACCAGATAAAACATTCATTAGTGTTGTTTTACCACTACCATTTTCTCCTAGGATAGATAAAATTTCTCCTTTATATAAATTGATATTAACATTTTTATTAGCATATACCCCTTTAAAATGTTTACATATATTACGAAGTTCTAATTTTATTTCTTTATTTTCCATAGTATAACTCCTATAACAACTATTTATAAATTAATAAAGGCAAAATATAAATTCTGCCTTTATTATTTAATCGATTTATAACTATTTATTTAATTCAGTAATTCCGTCAATTCTTAAATCGAAATATGGAGCAGAACGATATTCTGATTCGTGGAAATATCCATTACTAATAACTTCAGTTTCTCCTTTGAAATCACCGAAATCATCAACATCTGCAAGATAGCTTGTTAATGTTTGTCCACCAACTGTGAAGTTAGCAGTATCAAATACATGAACTGTACCAGCTTTTAAATCAGCCATAGCTTTGTCTAAAGCTTCTTGAGTTCCAGCAGCAACATTTTTACCTAATGCATCAACTTTAACTGATCCAGTAACTAAAGTACCTGTATAGTCTTTTGCAGTTACAGCTTTACCTTCCATTTTTGCTTTAATCATTTCTACATAATATGGAGTCCAGTCAATTTTACTTGCAACTAAGTAAGTTTCAGGACATTTAGCAGCAGTTGATCCGTTGTATGCAACGTTAGGAACACCAGCAGCTTCACAAGCTTCAGGAGCACCATAAGAGTCAGCATGTTGGCTGATTAATACACAACCATCATTTTGCATTAAAGCTTCTGCAGCAGATTTTTCTTTTGATATTTTATTAGGTCATTCATCATCTGATGTGAAAAAATTTAATTTTATTGTAATATTCATTCATGAGATAAAGCCATTTCTCGTCTCTATCTATATGACATTTGTATTTTTTACCGCAAACTTTTACTTCCACATCTGTTGCGGTTGTATTTCTTAGCTGTGCAATAATATAATTTATACTTCTTTTGCATAAAACTCTATTGCACTCCACATAAGCCTTATGCACGAACTCAAAGTCGTGTGCTTTTTCCTTATAAACGATTTCTTGTGTCATATCTGTCATACGTCCTCCGAAAACGTTTTACTTCTGCGCCTGTCGCAACATACTGCAGTTTGGCGGTAGAAATAATGCGCCCCTGCTTGAAGTATCTGCTTATGGTGCTTACATTTACACCTAATACCTTTGCAATTTGACTTGTACTAAGTCTTGCTGTATCCGAAATTTTTGGCTCTTCCGTAACCATAATTGTATTTTTTTTGTATATTTGTTTAGACACCTTTAAGTGTGTATGCATTTCTTTTCTGCAAATGTATGAGTTAATCATGCAATATGCAAGGGGGATTTTGATTTTTTTTAGTGTTAAGTATTAATTTTAAAACATTCTAAATTATGCCACAGTTAGAAATGGCTCCGATAGGGGAGCGACTACATGCCATTGCAAAGTCACGCAATTTGTCTCTTCGCGAGATGTGTCGTTTGTTAGATAAGCATTCTGTATATATACATCAGCTCAAGAGTACACCAGATGAGAAGACGTTGAAGATTATAATGGAAAACTTCCCAGAGGTATCTCTTAAGTGGTTATGTACAGGTCTTGGAGATATGCACGATGATTTAGAAGAAGAATCAAGAGGAGAATATGTAAGAGAAATAGAGTCTTTGAAAAAAGAGAATGAACTACTCCGTGAAGATTTAAGACGTAAGGATAAACAAGTCGCAAAACTTTTAGAATTACTTACTCAGTAAGTTTCCCATGCAAATTCCGTGCAAAGTGATTTTTAACTTTTTGTAAGTATCTAAAATAAAGAGAGTTAGAATGAAATGTGATTTAGATTAACTCTAAATTGCATTTTGTATCTGATTTTGTAAAGTCTAGATAGCAGAAATGGATAAATAATTGTATTTTTGCAAGGACGAAAGGAAAACAAGATGCAGACGCTTTTTAAGTTACATAATGACATGTTGTCAAATTTGACACCTTGGGTAAAGAGGGGTTTGATGGACGATATAGATTGGTCGGCGCGTCTGATAGGTATTAAGGGGGCACGAGGCATAGGGAAGACAACATTTTTGCTAAATTATGCAAAGAAAATTTCGTCGGAGCAGAAGTGTTTGTATGTAGACCTCAATGACTTCTATTTTTCTACGCATACTATTATTTCGTTAGCTGATGACTTTCGTAAGTTGGGAGGTCGCACATTGTTGTTGGATCAGGTGTATAAATATCCTGCGTGGTCTGATGAGTTGCGCTATTGTTATGACAATTATCCTGACTTGCATATAGTATTTACGGGTTCGCCTGTCATGCGTTTGAAGGAGGCAAATCCTGAGTTGTCGGGTAAGGTTCAGGTGTATAGTTTGGAGGGTTTTTCGTTTCGTGAGTATCTCAATCACATGACGGGAATGAATTTTCCGAAGTATTCGCTTGAAGAGATAATAGCTAATCATGTAGCAATAAGTACTGATATAGTATCAAAGGTTAAACCGTTGGCGTATTTCAGTGATTATTTGCATCATGGTTTTTATCCATACTTTTTAGATGAGAAGAACGTCTTTGTTGCGCTTATCAAGACTATCAACTTGGTATTGGAGATAGAGATAAGCTATTTGCAACAGATAGAGCACAAGTGTATACCTAAGTTGCGTAAACTCTTGTATCTCATTGCGCGTTCAGCACCATTTCAGCCTAATGTGAGTAAGTTGTCGACAGAGATAGACACCTCGCGAGCGACGGTGATGAACTATATGGTCTATCTCAAGCAGGCGCGACTTATACATTTGCTGTATCAAGATGGGGATAGTAATCAGAAGAAACCGGCTCATATATATATGCAAAACCCTAATCTCATGTATTTGTGTAATTACGGAGGGGTAGAGCGAGAGGTGCTATATAAGACATTTTTCTTTAATCAGTTGGGTTATAAGAATAGTGTCACACGAGCAGCGATAGGTGAGTTCTGTGTCAATGGAAGTCATTGTTTTGTAGTTGGACATCAGAAGAAGATAAAAGATGATGTCTACGTAGCAAAAGATATGATAGAAGTTGGGGAAGGGAAGGTGATACCGTTATGGTTGTTAGGTTTCTTATATTAAAGCGAACAAAAGAGTTCTGGCTTGCGTAGACTTATGCGGTTAAGAACAAGAATAATAGGTATAATTAATAATTATTGTTAGTGTTATAAAGATGGCAAAACAAAAGAAATTCATCACATGTGATGGTAATCAGGCAGCGGCACATATCTCGTATATGTTCTCTGAAGTAGCTGCTATTTACCCAATCACACCATCGTCAACAATGGCAGAATATGTTGACGAATGGGCAGCACAGGGACGTAAGAATATCTTTGGCGAGACAGTTCTCGTAGAGGAGATGCAGTCAGAGGCAGGTGCAGCAGGTGCTGTTCATGGTTCGCTTCAGGCTGGTGCTCTTACATCAACTTATACTGCGTCACAGGGTCTTCTTCTTATGATCCCAAATATGTACAAGATAGCAGGTGAGTTGCTTCCATGTGTATTCCATGTATCAGCACGTACTATAGCATCACACTCTCTATGTATCTTCGGTGACCACCAGGACGTTATGGCATGTCGTCAGACAGGCTTTGCTATGTTGGCAGAGGGTTCAGTACAGGAGGTAATGGATTTGGCGGGTGTTGCACACCTTTCAACAATCAAGACACGTGTGCCATTCCTTAACTTCTTTGATGGTTTCCGTACATCACATGAGATACAGAAGATAGAGATGCTTGAGAACGAAGACCTTGCTCCTTTGGTAGATCAGCAGGCTCTTGCAGAGTTCCGTAGCCGTGCCCTCACACCAGAGCATCCTGAGGCACGTGGTATGGCAGAGAACCCAGATACGTTCTTTACACATCGTGAGTCATGTAATCCTTATTACGACAATGTTCCAGCTGTTGTAGAGGAGTATATGAATAAGATATCAGAGATTACAGGTCGTAAGTATGGTTTGTTTGATTACTATGGTGCTGCTGATGCAGAGCGTGTAATCATCGCTATGGGTTCTGTTACAGAGTGTATACGTGAGACTATCGACTATCTTGCTGCAAAGGGTGAGAAGGTAGGTCTTGTAGCAGTACACCTCTATCGTCCATTCTCTGCTAAGCATTTCCTTGCTGCAGTACCTAAGTCAGCTAAGATTGTGACTGTACTTGACAGAACTAAGGAGCCAGGAGCAAATGGTGAGCCATTGTTCCTCGATGTTAAGGAGTGTTTCTATGCTGAGGCTAACGCACCTAAGATTATTGGTGGACGTTATGGTCTTGGTTCAAAGGATACTACACCTGCACAGATTCTCGCAGTATATGAGAATATGGCACTTCCACAGCCAAAGGATCATTTCACTCTCGGCATAGTAGATGACGTTACATTTACATCACTCCCTCCAAAAGAGGAAGTAGCAGTAGGTGGCGCAGGTATGTTTGAGGCTAAGTTCTTCGGACTTGGTGCAGATGGTACTGTAGGTGCTAACAAGAACTCAATCAAGATTATCGGTGAGACAACAGACAAGCGTTGTCAGGCTTATTTCTCATACGACTCTAAGAAGTCAGGCGGTTTCACATGTTCACACCTTCGTTTTGGTGATGAGCCTATCCGTTCTACATACTTGGTGAACACACCTAACTTCGTAGCTTGTCACGTTCAGGCATATCTCAATATGTATGATGTGACACGTGGTCTTCAGAAGAATGGTACATTCCTTTTGAATACTATTTGGGAGGGTGAAGAGCTTGCTGCTAATCTTCCAAATAAGGTAAAGGCATATTTCGCTAAGAACAATATCACTGTTTACTATATCAATGCAACAAAGATAGCACAGGAGATAGGTCTTGGTAATCGTACTAACACTATCCTTCAGTCAGCATTCTTCCGTATTACAGGTGTTATTCCTGTAGATATGGCAGTAGAGCAGATGAAGAAGTTCATCGTTAAGTCATACGGTAAGAAGGGTGAAGATGTTGTAAACAAGAACTATGCTGCTGTTGACAGAGGCGGTGAATATAAGGAATTGGTTGTAGATGCAGCTTGGGCTAATTTGGAAATCCCTGCAGTTGCAGCAAATAACGATCCTGAATTTATAAATAATGTAGTTCGTCCTATCAATGCTCAGAACGGTGACTTGCTTCCTGTATCTGCATTCAAAGATAGCATTGATGGTACATGGCCACAGGGTACAGCCGCTTACGAAAAACGTGGTGTAAGTGCATTCGTTCCAGTATGGGATGCATCAAAATGTATCCAGTGTAACAAGTGTGCATACGTTTGTCCTCACGCTTGTATCCGTCCTATCGTTATGGACGATGCAGAGGCTGCAGGTCTGAACGCAGAGATGATAGAAATGAAAGCTCCTGCAGCTATGAAGGGAATGAAGTTCCGTATTCAGGTAGGTGTTATGGACTGTCTTGGTTGCGGTAACTGTGTGGATGTATGTCCTGGTAATCCAAAACTTGGAGGTTCTGCTCTTTCTATGGTTCCATTCGAAGGTCAGGAGGCCGAAGCTGCTAATTGGGAATATTGTGTTAAGAATGTCAAGAGCAAGCAGGATCTTGTAGATATCAAATCAAATCCAAAGAATTCACAGTTTGCTACTCCATTGTTTGAATTCTCAGGCGCTTGCTCAGGTTGTGGTGAAACACCATACGTTAAGCTGATTTCACAGTTGTTTGGTGACCGTCAGATGGTATCTAACGCTACAGGTTGTTCATCAATCTATTCAGGTTCAATTCCATCAACTCCATATACTACAAATGAAAAGGGTCAGGGTCCTGCATGGGCAAACTCACTCTTTGAAGATTTCTGCGAATATGGTATGGGTATGGAACTTGCTAACAAGAAGATGCGTATGCGTATCCAGACTCTGCTTGAAACTGCTGTTGCTGACGATGCAACACCTGCAGAATTCAAGGAGGCTGCTCAGGAATGGTTGGCTGGTAAGAACGATGCTGATGCAAGCAAGGCTGCAACAGCAAAACTTATCCCAATGATTGAAAATGGTGCTGCTAACGGTTGTCCTGTATGTGAACAGCTGAATGGTCTTACACAGTATCTTGTAAAACGTTCACAGTGGATAATTGGTGGTGACGGTGCTTCTTACGATATAGGTTATGGTGGTCTTGACCACGTTATAGCTTCAGGCGAAGATGTAAATATCTTGGTACTTGATACTGAAGTTTATTCAAATACCGGTGGACAGTCTTCAAAGGCTACTCCGTTAGGCGCTATTGCTAAGTTCGCTGCTTCAGGTAAGCGTGTACGTAAAAAAGACCTTGGTATGATAGCTACTACCTATGGTTATGTTTACGTTGCACAGATAGCTATGGGTGCCGATCAGGCTCAGTGCTTGAAGGCTATCCGCGAAGCTGAAGCTTATCCTGGTCCATCACTTGTAATTGCATACGCTCCTTGTATCAACCACGGTTTGAAGAAGGGTATGGGTAAGGCACAGGCCGAAGAGGCTGCTGCAGTAGAGTGTGGTTACTGGCACTTGTGGCGTTACAACCCGGCTTTGGAAGAAGAGGGTAAAAATCCATTCGTTCTTGATTCAAAAGAACCACAGTGGGATAAGTTCCAGGACTTCTTGAAGGGTGAAGTACGTTATGCATCAGTTATGAAGCAGTATCCTGAAGAGGCTCAGCAGTTGTTTGATGCTGCTCAGGAAATGGCACAGAAACGCTATTCATCATACATCCGTATGTCAAAAATGGAGTGGTAATTCACTCTGTTTAGTATAAAATTGAGGAGCGTGACAGCAAATGTCACGCTCTTTTTTTTGTTTTAATACAAGAAGTATGCAGTTTTGCACTTAGAAAAAGTTAAATAATGCTATCTTCAGCATTATTCAGCATATTTTGTATATGTGTCAGTTGTAGATCTATATACATTTGTGTGTTGAATTCACCTTAAAAGAATATTAAAATGAAAAAAGACGTTTTTAGATTGTTTAGACAGGGTTTTGACTTTAAAAGTGAAACAGGTAGTAAAAATATGCGTAACCCGATTTGCATATTATTAGTTGTACTTATCTGTAGCAGTTGTTCATTTAATTATGAAAATGAGCAATATTCCTATTATTTGACTAATTTGAAGAATTACGGTCAGATATCGTTGTCAGTCCCCCATAAGCATGTGGAATATGATGATGCTTCGAAATCTGATATATTTATGTTCGGTCCTATGTTGCCGGAATTCAGAACCAGCCCTTTTTTTGAAACAGGTCCGGTGCTGAACCTAACAAAAGATTGCAGCGTGGTGCTAATGAATGTTTCTAATAATAATCCACTTAAGCCAAGGAGTTTGAATTTATATTCGCAGTATGTTTTACCAACAGCCGATGGTTGGATGTTATGTAATTGCAAAGTTCCCTGGGCTAATTGGTATATTACCAATACTGGTGGCATAATTTTGTCGGAAGCAGAAAAACAAAAAAACAGTGGTTTTAAAGAACTAACTGAACAAGAACGTGCAGAACTGCAGGTGCAGGTATCTGAATTAAGGAGCAAATATGAATATTCTATAGAGAATTCAGAACTCAATGAGCTGACAGGTAGCGATAAAATCTTTGTTGTGAACATTCCCAACGTAGATTTAATAAGTTGTACTAACGAGACTATTGAAACAGAAATTATAGATAATAGCAAACAGTGTTATGCAGTTGAGTTTTACAGAACTTCCAGAGCAGTAGGCTTGAAAACCCTATTTTTTATCAAGGGTGATAAAAGTATAGATGATTATATAAAGCTATTTGGCAAATATGTAAAATTTGAGTAAAACTTATGAAAACATTGTCGTGAAGACAACATATACAAATGATTCCGATATTGTATGTTATCGTTTCTATTGTGGCAGTATTGGATTACGCTGTGATGATACTAATTCAGGTATCTTAACTGTAAATATACATACAGCTAATCAGATATTTATTCCTAAATCAAAGTTTGGAGAAGGTTTTTCAAAGCTTTTTATATACCATATCAATCTGATTTAGTCACTCAAATAATAAAAGTTGCATGAAAAACTTGTAATTCTAGTTGATTTTTTATGATTTGATCGGTTATTATAGTTTTTAGTTGTATATTTGTTGTTGTAATTAACCCGTTTCAAATAATCAATTTAATGAAGCAAATTATAATTCTTTAAATCTTAAAAATTAAATTATGAAATTTATTTACTTTATACTTACAACTATTTTGTTTGTTTCTTGCAATATTGATACAAACCTTTAAAAACGAATAATTATGAAACTATTTGTAGTTGTTGTGAATTGTTTAATAATAGCAACATCGTGTGTAAATAAAATTGATTCCAACTATGTAGATCCGTATCAAAACGATAATATAGACTGGCTGTTTGAATCATATAGTATTACTCCATTGGAAACAACTGACGATTGTCTTATTTCAGAAATTTCGAAAATAAAGTTATACAATGATAAGTACTATATTTTAGACGGTAAAAAAGCTATTTTGGTATTTGATAAAAATGGTATGTTTTTAGGAAAAGTCTCTCATGTAGGACGAGGTCATGGTGAATATATTGAGATCTCTTCTTTTGATGTTCATCAAGATAATATATATGTGTTATCGCGTTCAAGCCAATCAATTAACATATATTCAGAAGATGGTAATTTTATAGATAAAATTGAGCTTAACGACTATTATTGTGATATGATTACAACAGATCATTCTATTGTATTGAGTTCAAATTATTCCAACAACACGTTAAAGAATTTTGTTGAAATTTCATACGATGGAAGAGTATTGAAAGAATGGGATGATTTTGAAGTAAATATTAGTTACTCTAGTGGTAATAATAGTTTCTGCCATACCGATGATGGTTTTTTCTATTTTAAGCCATTTGATCATACCATATATAAATACACCAATTCAGAACATAGTATATTTGCTCATTATTCTTTCAAAAGTAAAGAAAAGTATTCTTTAAGTAATACTCAAGATATCATGTACATGGCAGAAAACACAAAGAATAAAGAATATGTAAGATGTTTTGAATCCGTAGGTCTAATAGACAGCACATTGCTCATATTATATCCTATGTATTTAGAAGAATATGGTATATGTAATTTCTTGCTTATAGACAAATTAGATGATAATAGTATTTATAATTATTGTATAAGTACAGAAGGTATTCCATCTGCTCCTTTTGTTGGCCAAAATCTTATTATTTCAGATAATATGTTAGTGGGAACTATGCCGGCATTTGTAGCCAAAGATATAGCAAGTCATACAGGTCTTACAAATCCCGAAATACAGAATTTGAATGAGACAGACAATCCAATTATTATTTGCCATCACCTATCGTTATAATGCATGAGTAGATTAATTTGTTTTACTATTATATTAATTTAATTAATTATCGTTGATTATGAGATCTAGGACTCGACATCTTTATATATTCTCCTTAGCATTTGAGTAAGAGAACTAAAATCAACTTTTAAATGTAATTGATTATAGGTTTATATGTTCCGGCAGATCTGGAGATCTGCCGGAACATAGACATACTAAGTTTTATTCGCGGTTCATCCAAACCAACATATTGCCGTTGCCTCTGTGCGCCCAAGCATAGTATGGTATAAGTTTTAGTTTAACCTCTTTTGCGTTACGCACATTACCGGTGTAATTCTCTTTTGCAGTAGTTTCAAGCATATTCATCTTATACTCTTTACCTTCAACCTGCATTGAAGATGAAACCACACTGAACTTTGCGTTTGCAGGAAGAACGGTGTTCAGTACATTATGGTTGTTATCTGCCCACTCGGCGCAATATACAATAGGACCGCGCTCTATAGCTATCTTACCCCTATCTTCACGTACCTGCGGGTGAGCTGTTACTACTCGAGGTTCCATATCGAATTCCACATTTACCTTATCGCCCTTCTTCCACTTTCTATCTATTACAAAGTATCCATTCACTAATTCACTTTCTACTTCCTGACCATTAACGGTAATTTTATAGCCTAACTTTTTGTTATCGGCATAGCTGTATAAATCTGTTGGTACAACCTGATTTCTTACCCAACCGGGAATTCGGATATTCAGAGCAAAGGCCGATGACGGTGCTTTGTTTACTGCTATCTCTACATTGCCATCCCAAGGATAGTTTGTAGTCTGTGTCAGCTCCACATTTCTGCCATTAACCTTTGTATTCAGGGTGTTTGACACAAACAGATTAACGTAGATTTTGCTATCATCGGAAGCATATACATAGCCAGGTACAGAAGGTATGAAACGGCAGATATTACTTGGGCAACATGCGCAGCCAAACCAAGCCTGTCGCTGATGCTGACCATGTGATTCCAATGGGTTTGGATAGAAGAATCCGCCACCATCTAAACTTACACCGCTTATTACACCATTATATAAAGCACGCTCCAAAACATCAAAATACTTTGAATCGCCATGTAGCAAGAAGAGTCTGTAGTTGGTATAAACATTTGCAATAGCTGCACAGGTTTCGCAGTAACCGTTCATATTTGGCAGTTCGTAGTTTCCGGCAAAACCTTCGTTGGCACCTGTAGAACCTATACCGCCTGTCAGATACATCTTTTTACCAACCATATTATCCCAAATTCTGTCTATGGCGTCTATATAAGATTTATCGTCTGTAAGAGCTGCTACATCGGCCATACCTGAATACATATAGCCGGCACGAACTGCATGACCTACTGCTTCATCTTGTTCCAGAACCGGTTTATGTGACTGGTCATACGGATCTTTTCTGGCTGTATAACCTTTATTGTCCAGGAATAACTTAGCTTCGTCCAAATATTTCTTATCGCCTGTAATCAGATAGAGCTTTGCCAATGCCATTTCCGGAATCTGATGTCCAGGAACAACCACCTTCTGACCTTCACCATAACCTATTTCACGGCATACACAATCTGCGTAACGTATAGCTATATCCAGGAACTTTCTGCTGCCTGTAGCCTGATAATGCGCAATAGCGCCCTCTACCATGTGTCCTAAATTGTAGAGTTCGTGGCTACCGCTCTCTTCGCCCGACCAACGCGTAGGACCTGACCAATCGTGCGGATGAGCAGGGTTCATAGTACGTGCAGTGTATAGATAGCCATCGGGTTCCTGCGCTGCTGCTACTATATCCAAAACACTGTCTATATATGCTTCAAGTTCTGCATCGGGGAATGTCTGTAGCAGATAGCTTGCGCCTTCTATGGTTTTGTAAACATCTGTATCGTCAAACGGGAATTGAGTAGGACGATAATTACTGCTATTGTCTCCACGCGCAGTTTCTGCCATCTTAGCAGCTGCATTTTCAAAGTTTGTATAACGGTCTGTCTCTTCGCATTTGCTGAATGCTAAAGGAATGGTTACTTCCCTACTCTGGCGTATCCTTTCGCCCCAGAAACTATTCTCTACTACCTTTACAGATGTAAAAGGAATATTCTGTATAGGATAACTTGGTTTCTCGTTTTTAGCACTGATGCCTGCTGCTACACACAGGGCAAGCGCAATAGTTGAAATTCTCTTATGCATAATCTATTGTCAGTATAGTTTTAAATGTTTGTATCTTAATTTTGAGCAAACTTACTAAAATATGACAGAAAAGCAGTATCTTCGTGGCGGAATATTCACATTTTAATTCTGCCTCTGTAGTTCAATGGATAGAACGAAAGTTTCCTAAACTTTAAATTTGGGTTCGATTCCCAGCGGAGGTACTGCAAAGCCCACCAAAAATCTCCACAGAATTCAGCATAGAAGATAGGAATTTTATATATTGCAGTGCGTAAAAATAATCACCCCACTGCGTAAATTGCTTAGCAGCAACACGCAGTCTCAAAGAGAGCAATGACTGGGAGAGCGTAATGATGAAGTAGATTTTAATCAACAAAAAAACGTATTTACAGCTAAAAAATGCACTGAAACCTTCGGAAATCTTGCCAAAATAAATAGATTTCCGAAGGTTTCAAGCTATTTTTTCATCAAATCAAAGTTGTAATTCAAAATTAAAAAATAACTTTGCCATTGTAATTAATACACAAGATTTACAAATCATGCTCATAGGTCGTGAAAAAGAAAAAACAGAATTATTAGATGCACTTAATTCAGATGCATCCGAGTTTGTTGCCATATATGGTAGGCGTAGAGTTGGCAAAACATACCTGATACGTGAAACTTTCAACTATCAATTTGCTTTCCAGCATACTGGAATACTTAACGCTCCTCTCAAAGAGCAGCTTAAGGAGTTTAGGCAATCGCTTTATAATGTAGGAATGAAGAAAAGTGCTTTACCGCAATCATGGAGTGATGCCTTCCATCTGCTTGAAGATTGGCTAAGCAACCTTCCTGAAGACAAAAAGATAGTATTTATAGATGAGTTACCTTGGATGGACACTCCCCGCTCAAACTTTATACGAGCTCTTGATCATTTTTGGAATGGTTGGGCAACAACACGTCGCGACATACTATTGATAGTATGCGGCAGCGCTACATCATGGATAATAGACAACATCATCATGAACTATGGGGGACTTCACAATCGTCTTACTAAGAAGATTCACTTACGTCCATTTACACTAAGCGAATGTGAAAACTATAGTAGAAGCTTAAATCTCGGTTATACAAAGAGGAATATTATGGAAGCCTACATGGCAATAGGTGGCATCCCTTATTACTGGAGTTTCATGAAGAAAGGTCAAAGTGTAGCACAGAACTTTGACCACATGTTCTTTGATGAAGATGGTGAAATGACAATGGAATATGATGCGCTATATGCTTCCCTTTTTAATAATCCAACTACACACATATCAATCATTCAAGCTTTAGCAACAAAGAAAATTGGATTGACACGATATGACATTCTCAAGAAAGCTAAATTAAAAGATTCGGGTGTATTCAACAAGGCTTTAAAGGAACTGGAACAATGTGGATTTATCAGGAAGTACACATGTATTGGAAACAAAGTGAAAGATTCTGTTTATCAACTTATAGACAATTTCACATTATTCTACTTCCAATTTATGATGAAAAACAATAATGGCGACAAGCATTTCTGGACAACAATGTATAATTCACCGCTCCATAACACATGGGCCGGACTTGCATTTGAACGAGTATGCCTACAGCACATTGAACAAATTAAAAAAGCACTCGGATTTAGCGCAGTCATCAGTACCGCACATGCATGGCCACGCAAAGAAGCGCAAATTGACTTGCTCATTGACAGAAATGATGATACAATTAATATTTGTGAGATGAAATATAGCAAGAGCCTATATCATCTTACAGAGGAGGAAACATTAAAGATGCAACAGCGTCTGGATTTATTTCGTGAAGAGACCGGCACAACTAAGTCTATTCACCAGACACTGATAACTTCTTACGGTGTTACTTCCAATTCAAATACCAATCAAATTCAGAGTATGCTAACAATGGATGACTTATTCCAAAAATAGATAGTTATGAAGAAAAAGTTATTTTTATCATTGTTGACTATGTTGTGTTTATCTATGTCATCATGCTATGCACAGCAGGTTATTTCAGAAACAAATTTATTTGAATGGGCTAATGGGAATATTGTTCCCAAAAGTATCTTCATAGAATTAGATGACCAGCCTAGTGAAAATTCCTTAACATCTGTTGGATACACACCAAATACATATCATTCATTTTCTATTTGTTCCCTAAATAGAAATTATAATTATACAATTCAGATTAAGGGACAGGAGATAGAAGATGAAACAAAACGTTATGAATTGTTTACCATTACAGACAACAATGGCAATACCATATATAAAAGATTCGGTTATGATCCCTTAAGCACAACCCAATGGTTAAGTGGTGATGATAATGACACAAACTACTTTAGAAAGATAGATTTGAACGAAGACTGTTTTGCCTTGATTTTTGCCGGTTGGTTCTTTGGTTACGGAAGTGAATCTGGTGAAATGATTATTGTCATTGTAAATAAGAATGTTGCAACACTTGTATATGATGACTATGCTTTAGCTACAACAGCAACAGACTTTACTTCATCCAATTTTTCTATGGATTTCGTTAAAAACGGAGCTGAATTTATAAACAGTGACACCGGATTATTAGATTTAACGCCTGCCAATCTTGCAGGTCGAACCAAGTACACACTATACAAAGAGGGCGATATGCTTAAAATCAGAGAGTGGAGATAGGAATTTATACAAGAATCATTCACTTCACAGAAAAAATGTGTAAGTTTGCACATTATATAATTAAAACAGCACGATTATGACATTTTGCAAACAGAGCATAGAGATTTTCAACAAGGCAATAAATGATTATCACCAGTTTGATAATGTAGATACACCTATCAATAACCCTTTCCAGGAAAAAAGCATAGAGTTTTATCTATACTTAAAGAATTGGATTGATACTGTTCAGTGGCATTTGGAAGATATTATAAGAGACCCTGCCATTGATCCTGTAGAAGCTCTTCAGATTAAGCGCAGAATAGACCGTTCCAACCAGGAACGTACCGATTTGGTTGAGATGATAGACAGCTATTTCCTGCAGAAGTTTGCTAATGTTGAAATAAAAGCAGACGCTACCATCAACACCGAAAGCCCGGCATGGGCTATAGACCGCTTGTCTATTCTCCAGCTTAAGATATACCACATGCGTATTGAGGCTAACAGAGAAGACAGTCCGGAAGAACAGCGCAACCGTTGTGCAGAAAAGCTTGCAGTATTGCTTGAACAGGAAAAAGACCTGACCAGCGCCATAGATATGCTGCTTGCCGATATGGAAGCCGGAAAGAAGTATATGAAGGTCTATAAGCAGATGAAGATGTACAACGATCCTTCTTTGAATCCTGTACTCTACGCTCAAAATGGTTCAAACAAATAAAAAGACTCCTAAGAACGTACTGATTATACGTTTTTCTGCCATAGGCGACGTTGTAATGATGTTGCCTATTGTACATTCTGTGGCAGAAGCATATCCCAATACACAGTTTACTGTACTCAGCCAAAAGAGATTTGCCCCTGTATTTGCAATGCTTCCTGCAAATGTAACATTTATGGGTGTTGACCTAAAACATGATTACAACGGAATGGCAGGCATAAACAAGCT
The DNA here is from genome assembly GCA_937876995.1 of uncultured Bacteroidales bacterium. Classification (GTDB taxonomy): domain Bacteria; phylum Bacteroidota; class Bacteroidia; order Bacteroidales; family Bacteroidaceae; genus Colenecus. Next base: position 15,727 of record CALEFD010000093.1, read on the forward strand.
GTACAAAGAGCTGAAAGAGAAGAACTTTGATGCTGTGGCAAATCTGCATGGTGTATTGAGAACAAATATTCTATCGGCAAAATTTGCATTAGGTTCTTTTACAAAAGTACGTTCTATTAAGAAAAGGCGCCTGCAAAGACAGAAACTGACCAGGAAGTTTTGCAAGAACCTTACTCCCCAACTTCCCACCACAGAAAAATACAAAAGCGTACTGCAGAAATTGGGATTCAACTTTAATATTACATTCAAATCCATATTTGGCAACACTAAAGGAGAACTGTCACAGATAGAGCAGTTTACAGGAAAGAAAGAGTGCCATTGGATAGGAATTGCACCATTTGCCGCCCACAAAGGCAAGATTTATCCATTAGAGAAGATGGAAAAAGTGGTGGCTGAACTATGCAAAAACGCCCACACAAAAGTTTTTCTCTTTGCATACGGAAAGGAACAGGAGCAGATAAAGACCTGGACTGAGAAATATCCATCAATAACTATTGTTGGCGGACAGTTGAATATGCAGGAAGAGCTTATTCTTATGAGCCATTTGGATGTTATGCTGGCTATGGATTCTTCCAACACTCATCTGGCATCTGTTGCCGGAACAAGAGTAGTCTCCATTTGGGGAGCCACCCACCCTGCTGCAGGTTTTGCAGGATTTGGTCAGAAAGAGAGCGATTCCATTCAGGCAGATTTAGCCTGCCGTCCCTGTTCAATTTACGGAAAAAAGCCTTGCCGTTATGGAGATTACAAGTGCCTGAACAGCATTAATCCTGAAACCGTAATAGAAAAGATTACAAACGGTTTTTAAGTGTCAGAATGCTTTCGGGGCCCATATTGAAGAGTAAATCCACAATACTTAAATCTTTTATGAAACCGTTCTTTTTAGCAAATACCTGATAATATGGTTTAATTTCAGGCATAGGAATAGTTGCGCCCTTAATTGCAGCACGCATATCTGTAACTTCCACAGGTTCTGCCACAAATTCTTCTGTCCTCTTAAAACTGCATTTCATTCCTATTAAATCTGCAATGGTTTGGGTCAGTTCCATATTAAAATCCAGAAGGAATTCATAGCGTTTTTCGTAGAAAGGGCGCAAATCATCCTGATAATAGATAAAAAACGGACTGTTCATATAGGCCGTTTCCAGTGCATTCCAATGCAGATGACGCCATTCGCCATGGTCACTTATGCGTACATCCTTCATCAGCATTTTGCCACCTTCACTTTTTACCACAGGAATAGTCAATGACTGCACCCCATTGCTTGTAGCTATCAAAGCTCTGTTACGGAAGGTCTGCTTATGGTAGCTGTCAAACTGTTCTATAAAAACTTCACCGCCACTCTCTAACATAGCGGTGAAGAATGATATGGGGGGCAGATATGCCGAACTCAATAACAGTGGCATATCAATCAATTATAATTCTTAACACTGCGGAACATTCTGTCCCAACGTATCTTACCAAACTGTCCAAAATTCTTATCCTTATCTAATGAAAGCCAGATAAACACAGGACGTCCTACAATATGGTCTTCCGGAACAGGTCCCCAGAAACGTGAATCGGCACTATTCTGACGGTTATCGCCCATCATCCAGTAGTAATCCATTTTAAATGTATAACTTTCTGCCTTTTCACCATTTATGTAGATAGCACCATTCTTTACTCTCAGGTCATTGTTTTCATATACCTTTATGGCACGTTCGTACAATGGCAGGGTTTCTAATGTCAGCTGCACAGTTTCACCTTTTGCAGGAATCCATATAGGGCCGTAGTTATCTACTGTCCAACCTGTATGCAGGTTCATTGGATATAGCCATTCATAATATGGATACTCATACTTTTCAACAGATTGTGCCACCGCCTTGTTTGACGCAAGCAGTTCTGCTGCCATAGGAGTAAGCGGGAATATATGTGTTCCTGGACGATTCATCTGTTCCGGTAAATCTTCCTGACTCAACCTGATTTCCTTACGCAATTCTGCCGAAATAGGTTGCAGAAGTTCCACCACATAATTTGTCTGAACATTATCAGGTTGCTTGTTTGCCTTACCATCCAGATATACTATACCATCCTTTATTTCCAATGTCTGTCCGGGTAATCCTACACAACGTTTTACATAATTTTCTCTTCTATCTACCGGGTGTGATATAACTTTACCAAACTGTTCAGGATGATCGTTTATATATTTTCTACCCACCTTGTAATAGAAATCATATACACGCTGCTGCTCTGCAAAACTCATTGAATCCAAATTTACAGGGTTACAAAGTTCTGAGCCTATCTGATAGACCATGCCATAAAAATCGGCAGCCTGATATTGTGGTGCTGTAAGGCAGGTATCTCCACTTGGATAATTGAATACCACAATATCGTTCAATTCTATCTTTCCAAAACCCGGAATGCGTTCGTATTCCCACTGTGGCCATGACAAATAGCTCTTTTTGCCGGTTACAGGCATCTTATTCTGTGTAAGCGGCATAGTTAATGGGGTGATAGGTTTTCTTACACCATACGCCACCTTACTTACATAGAGATGATCGCCCACCAACAGAGACTTTTCAAGCGATGAAGATGGAATTGCATAGTTCTGGAAGAAGAAGATATTAACAAAATAGACAGCCACAAGTGCAAAGACAATGGCATCAACCCAACTCATTATTGAATACAGAGTTTTGTTTTTCAACTGTTTCCACCAGTCCCACTTAATGATACGTGTAGTAAATGCATCTATTATAAACGGCACTACAATCAGTCCCAACCAGCTTTTTACCCACACTAAGAACAGCAGATAGAGCAGCAATGCTATAGACATCTTTACCCACTGTTTTGCCGGTATTTCTGAAATCTTCTTCATTTTGACTACTCCTTTATTTTGAAAGCGAATCCATTAAATCGTCCATAGTAAGGAAACCACTGTGCTGTGCTGTATATTCTGCTGCCATAACTGCTCCCAAAGCAAAACCACTTCGGTTCTTTGCATTATGAACAATGGTAATTGTATCGGCATCCGATTGGTAAGATATTTCGTGAATACCAGGAACTTCGCCCTCTCTGATTGAGTCAATACGCAGTTCGTCGGCATTACACTGCAATGAACCGGTTAATGATTTATCGGCAGCAAGCAGAGTTCCTTTGGTCCAGCTATTCTTACGATCCAGATTTTCAAGAATACCCTCTGCAAGAGTAATGGCTGTTCCACTTGGAGCATCCAATTTATGAATATGATGTGTTTCTGACATTGTAACATCATACATATCATATCCGTTCATAATGTTAGCCAAAAACTTATTCACTTTTGAGAACAGAGCCACACCTAAACTGAAATTACTTGACCAGAAAAGGGTGTTGCTGCCATCGCTGCAAAGTTCTTTCATCTCTTCCGCGTGGTCTGCCATCCAGCCTGTGCTACCGCTAACCACCTTTACGCCGGCTGCAAATGCCTTCTTTATATTGTTGTATGCCTGAATTGGAGCAGTAAATTCTATTGCTACATCAGCACTCTTAAATTCATCTGAATCAAAATCTGCAAGATTGTCTATGTCTATTTTGCAAACTATATCATGACCACGCTGCAGAGCTATACGCTCTATTTCGTGTCCCATCTTGCCATAACCTATCAATGCTATCTTCATACTCAAATTATTTTAAAATAGGTCCTTTAAAGTTGCCAATATACGGCTTAACAGATTCTTGAATTCGGTCTGTTTACGACTATTCTCCATTTCTGTCCATTTTGCCAATTGATTGGCATCTAAAATTTTACTATATCTGTTTGTATATTTCTCGCTGATACCGTCAAATACCTTTTTTATTGACAAAGTATCTATACCCGATTCCTGATTACCCATAACGGATGACATCAGTGACATCTGTATATTACGGCACTGCTCTTCAAATTCCTGACCAAACAGCACCACCATTCTGTCTGACTGTTTGTCTGTCAGACCCAACAAAGGAGTTACCTCCGCAATTCGTTTTGCAGCTATTGAATCCGATTCCAACATAAAAAATGGTTTCACGTCGGTTCCAATAGGGAACTGAGCCCATGCAAACATTGTTGCACAGCAAGCTAAAATCATCACAAATAACTTCTTCATCTTATCCTTTTTTATTAAAGAAGAAACTCTATCCGGCATAATGCACCGGATAGAGTATCTATTGTTAAACTTGAAAATCCATTAGAGTTTTGGACCAGCTTCAACAAGAGCCTTACCGGCTTCGTTACCTTCGTATTTCTTGAAGTTCTTGATGAAACGACCAGCCAAATCCTTAGCCTTTTCTTCCCATTCGCAAGCGCACTTGTATGTGTCGCGTGGATCCAGAATACCTGTATCAACACCTTCCAATACTGTAGGAACTTCGAAATCGAAGTAAGGAATCTGCTTTGTAGGAGCTTTATCGATAGAACCATTCAGGATAGCATCGATAATACCACGTGTGTCGCGGATAGAGATACGCTTACCTGTACCATTCCAACCGGTGTTTACAAGATATGCCTTAGCACCGCTCTGTTCCATCTTCTTAACCAATTCTTCTGCATACTTTGTAGGATGCAATTCCAAGAAAGCCTGACCGAAGCAAGCTGAGAATGTAGGAGTTGGTTCAGTAATACCACGTTCTGTACCAGCAAGTTTAGCTGTGAAACCGCTCAGGAAGTAGTACTTTGTCTGTTCTGGAGTAAGGATGCTTACCGGAGGAAGAACACCGAATGCATCGGCTGACAAGAAGATAACCTGTTTTGCTGCAGGACCTTCTGACAAAGGACGTACAATCTTATTGATATGATAGATAGGATAGCTAACGCGAGTGTTTTCAGTAACGCTCTTATCAGCGAAATCGATAGTACCATCTTCTGCAACAGTTACGTTCTCAAGAAGAGCATCGCGACGGATTGCGTTGTAGATATCTGGTTCTGATTCCTTATCCAGGTTGATAACCTTAGCATAGCAACCACCTTCCAGGTTGAATACGCCTTCGTCATCCCATCCGTGTTCGTCGTCACCAATCAACAGACGTTTTGGATCTGTTGAAAGAGTAGTCTTACCTGTACCTGACAAACCAAAGAAGAGAGCTGTATTTTCACCGTTCATATCGGTGTTAGCTGAACAGTGCATAGAAGCGATACCCTGCAATGGGAGGAAGTAGTTCATCATTGAGAAGAGACCCTTCTTCATTTCACCACCGTACCAAGTGTTAAGGATAACCTGCTCTTTGCTTGTGATGTTGAAAGCAACTGCAGTTTCTGAATTCAAACCAAGTTCCTGATAGTTGTCAACCTTTGCTTTAGCTGCGCAATATACTACGAAATCTGGTTCTGCATCCATCTCAGCCTGATTCTGAGGACGGATAAACATATTTGTTACAAAGTGAGCCTGCCAAGCAACCTCCATAATGAAGCGAACCTTCATACGTGTATCTTTGTGTGTACCGCAATAACCGTCAACAACAAAGAGACGCTTGTTTGAGAGCTGTTTCAAAGCTTTTGCTTTCAAGTCTGCCCATACAGCTTCTGAAATAGGCTTATTATCGTTCTTATATTCTTCTGATGTCCACCAAATAGTATCCTTTGACTTTTCATCCATAACGATGTATTTGTCCTTAGGTGAACGACCGGTATAAACACCTGTCATTACGTTAACTGTTCCTAACTCGGTAACCTGACCCTTTTCAAAACCTTCCAAACCCGGTTTTGTCTCTTCATTAAACAGTACTTCGTATGAAGGATTGTAAACCACTTCTGTAGTACCGTTAATGCCGTACTTGTTCAAATCGAAATTTATCATCTTGTATAAAGTTAAAAGTTTTAAATTCACTTTTTTAGAGGGTGCTTTCAAAAAGACCCTCGTTTACCGGCTACAAAGATACAATTTTTTCTCTATCTACAAACACAATTATCAATAAATTGACCTAAAATAAACATCTTTTACAAATTGATTGTACAGTTATGAAAATATTTGTATTTTCGCACTGCCACTTAAAACAAGTATTAAAAACATATTTTATGAATAAAAAAATCCAGAGTGAGGATACCACATCCTTAACATTAAAAGAGATTAGAGACCTGTTACAGGAAGTAGAAGAGAAGAGAACAGACCCTGCAATCAGCAACGAAGAACGAATTCTGCTTGAAGAGAGTGCACTATCACTCAAAGCAGCCGAACGCAGTGCTATACTCGACATAGAACAGCAGATAATAGACAACTTTGAAAATAGCAGCAATGAAACCCTTTTGCAATCCAAAAACATAAGAGAACTTGTTACGAAATTGAACAGATTACCTAAAGTTTTAAACACAACAGAGAGTGTAATAAAAGAGTGCGTAAGGATTCTTACTCTTATAGCCAACTTAACAATGACATTAATATTGGTACTCTTTGTTTCAGGCTGTGCCACAATGAACAAAGCCCAACTGGATCGGATAAACACGTTGGCATTCAGTTGCGACAGCATTTCGGCCACACCAACAGCAATATTCAACAACCTTTCAGAAATAAGACACGAACGTAGTCTGATGTACGTAGCCTCTCTTACAGACACAGACAATAGAATTAAAGAACTGAATGCAATAGCAGCTTTTGAACAAAAAGAGGAAAAGAGCGCAGCCAAAGCCGTATTATATAGTAAGGTGTTGGACAGCTATGTTAAGGCATTACAATCACTAAGCAGCCCAACACGCTGGAGACAGAGCGGAGTAGAACTCCGTTCATTGGGAAGAAATACCGATTCACTTATCACAGCATACAACACACTTGGTTGGGGTGAACCAATTGAATTTGACCACTCCATACAGGTGGCAAAAACCGGTGGATATATAACGGAAAACATCTACAAAAGAAGGCAATACAAACTGGTGAAAGAGATGATAGAGAGTTGCGACACCATTGTATCATCGTGTTGCAACGCACTCATCGCCATTTTAAAAGATGATAACATCAGGATACTTATTGAAAATGAAGAGAGTGGACTTGAAACAGATTACAAATCATATCTAAACGCTATGAATCTGGCAGGCAAAATACCAGATCAACTATATGACCGTAAATATCTGACTCTTAAAGCAAAGATTAATGAAACAAAGCACATTAAAACCAAATGTATAAACAACCTGCATACATTCCGCAAGGCACACCACAGGGTCTTACAGGAGATGCAAAAAAAGGCCACATATTCCGAATTCTACAACGACATATCGGAACTATCAACACAGTTCAGAGCTATTGACAAGATAATTAACCCCAATTAACATTAAAAAGTAAACAACAAGAGTTAAAGTGTGTATTAAACTGGTAATTATTTTCTGGTTTTTTTGGGAAAATGGATAAAAAAAAATTACTTTGCACCGATTTAACAATTTATTAATTTAAATAATACAATTATGGCAGATTCACAAATTGCAGAGAGAATTCAGGCAATCATCGTTGACAAACTTGGTGTTGAGGCATCAGAAGTTACTCCGGAAGCAAGCTTCGCAGGTGATTTAGGTGCAGATTCTCTCGATACAGTTGAACTGATTATGGAATTCGAAAAGGAATTCGGTATCTCTATTCCAGATGACAAAGCAGAAACTATCTCTACCGTAGGTGAAGCTATCGCTTTGATTGAGGAAGCTGTTCAGCAGTAATCAACCGGTTCACTTAAACTGTAATGACACTGAAAAGGGTTGTTATAACAGGATTGGGTGCCGTTACTCCAATAGGAAACACTATCCCGGAATTCTGGGATAGTGTAATTAACGGCAAAAGTGGGGCAGCTCCCATTACCAATTTTGATACCGAAACTATTCTAACAAAAACAAAATTTGCGTGTGAGGTCAAGAACTTTGACCTTTCTCTGTATATGGACAGAAAAGAGGCTCGCAAAGTGGACAAATACGCACACTTTGCCATAGGAGCTGCTGTACAGGCCATAGAAGACGCATCTATTGATAGGGAAAAAGAGAACCTTGATAGAATTGGAGTAGTATTAGGTGTAGGTTTAGGTGGTGTAGAATCGTTCGAAGAAGGAATTGACACCATACACGAACAGAAAAAGAATGGTCAGGAATTAAAGGTAACACCTTTCTTTATTCCACGCATTATTGGCGACATGGCAGCCGGTTATATATCAATAATGTATGGATTTTCCGGACCGAATTACATAACATCATCTGCTTGTGCATCGGGTACAAACGCAGTAATTGATGCAATAAATTTAATACGTCTTGGTAAGGCCGATATCATTATTACCGGTGGCACTGAAGCTGCTGTTACAGACAGTGGCATTTGTGGCTTCAACGTAATGCATGCTCTATCCACAAGAAATGATTCTCCTGAAACCGCATCAAGACCATTAAGTGCAAGTAGAGATGGATTTGTACTTGGAGAAGGTGCAGGAGTATTAGTATTGGAAGAGTATGAACACGCAGTTGCACGAGGCGCAAAAATATACGCAGAAGTAGCAGGTTGGGGTTTATCAGCAGATGCATACCACATGACCGCACCCGAACCGGACGGTAAGGGAGCTGCAAAAGTTATGCAAAATGCGCTGGAAGATGCAGGCTTAAAACCTGAAGATATAGACTATATCAATATGCATGGTACATCAACACCTCTTGGAGACATTGTAGAATGCAAAGCCATTAAGAGCGTATTTGGAGACCATTCATACAAAATGAACATCAGTGCCACAAAATCAATGACCGGCCATCTGCTGGGAGCAGCCGGAGCCATTGAGGCTATAATCTGTGTTCTCTCTATTGTAAACAATATAGTTCCTCCTACTATCAACCATCAGGATGACGATATGGACGAAAATATTGACTACAATATGAACTTTACATTTAACAAAGCTCAAGAAAGAGTAGTTAACACTGCTCTCTCCAACACCTTTGGATTTGGAGGTCATAACGCCTGCATAATTTTAAAAAAGTACTCTGAATAATTTGAAAAAAAGAGCAGACATAAAGAGCATACTTACCAATACGGCACTATTTTTTATAATTAGTGTCGTATTGTTGGGTTGTGCTGCTGTAGGTACTCCGGATGGAGGACCATACGATGATACACCTCCAAAAGTAGTTGGAAGCAGTCCAAAACTTGAAGAGACCAATGTAAAAAACAAAACGGTACGAATAGATTTTGACGAATATATCAAACTGGAAAACGCAAGTGAGAAGGTAATCATATCGCCTCCTCAAAAAGAACAACCTGAAATTCAGGTAAACGGCAAGGATATACAGATTAAGTTGATAGATTCCCTACAACCTAACACAACATACACCATAGACTTTTCTGACGGAATTGTAGATAACAACGAAGGCAATCCATTGGGAGATTTCTGTTTTAGTTTCTCTACAGGCAGTCAGTTAGATACAATGGAAGTTTCCGGATATGTACTCAATGCAGCCGATTTGGAACCTATAAAGGGAATACAGGTTGGATTATATTCCAATATGGCAGATTCTGCTTTCACCACCCAACAGTTCCAACGTGTATCACGAACTGACGGTAGTGGCCACTTTGTTATAAGAGGAATAAAACCGGGCAAATATCGTATATATGCCTTAAACGATATGGACCAAAGCTTCAGCTATTCACAACGCAGTGAAACAATGGCATGGAGTGATTCCATAATAGTACCATCCTCTACAGAAGCTTTTAGAGAGGATACTATCTGGAATGAAGACAAGATTACCATAGATACTATTTTGACTGTAGAATACACCAGGTTCCTGCCTGACGATATCATTCTGCGTGCATTCACAGCCACCCCAGACATACAGTATCTGGCAAAAAGTGATAGAAACACCCACGAAAAGATAGAATTGCAGTTTGCCATTCCGGTAGATTCAATGCCTGTTATCAAGGGACTGAATTTTAACGAACAGGATGCCTACATAGTAGAGCATACTGCCAGATACGACACTATTACACTCTGGATGAAAGATACCACCATTTACTACAACGATACCCTTAGGTTCTCTTTGCAGTATTTGGCAACCGATACAAACGGTCTTCTAACCGACCATATAGACACTCTTTCGTTAACCCCTAAACGCAGCAGGGCTCGTATAGTACAAGACGAACAAAAACGTGCTAAAGACGAAGCCGAAAAATTTGAAAAAGACCTTAAGAGACTGGAACGTAATGGCGATTCAATAGGCATTGCCAGACTGATGTTGCCAAAAACCAAATTTCTACCAATAGAGCATACCAGTTCCACTATGGCACTGAATGACGTCTATACATTATCATTCAAAGAACCTATTACATTCTTGTCCGATACCGCAGTCAAGGTTCTCAAAATGGAGGATAGCATCTGGGTTAAAGTGCCTTTTGAAATAGAGCAGGATCCTCTTCTTATACGCGAATACAGGATTTATGCCGAATGGCGACCGGAAGAGACATATAAAATTCTAATAGATTCAGCATCTATAGTAGGACTGTACGGTCTGCACAATGACGCTTTAGAACATGAAATCAGATTTGCACCGTTAAACACATACAGTACTTTTACAGTAAATGTAGCCAATCCAAAAAGTTCATACCTGATAGAACTACTTGATAACAAAGGTGATATAACCAGATGTGGCAGAATTGAAGAGGGCAAAGTAGATTTCTTCTTCCTGATACCAGGCAAATATTATGTACGTCTGATAGACGATGTCAATATGAATGGCAAATGGGACACCGGTGAATATGCAGAAAAGAGACAACCGGAAAAAGTCTATTATATAAATAAGGTTTTTGATTTAAAACAGGATTGGTATCACGAAACAGAAATGTGGGATGTTTTGGCAACACCTCTGAACAAACAGAAGCCTGAAGCTATAACCAAACAGAAAGCCGACAAGAAAAAGACTATCACAAACAAAAACAAGGAGCGTGAAGAGAAGATGGCTAAACAGATGGCCGAACAGGAGAAGATGAAACAGGAAAGAAAAGAGAAGAGAGAGAACAGAAAGAAAAAATAGTGCTTAATTCATTGTTTTCCTGCTCTTATCTTTGACCAGACTGTTACAAAATTTTCTCCCCAAATCTTTTGCAGGTCAGCATAAGACAACCCTTCAGAAATAAGTCTTCTTGTAAGCATATTAAACCAGGATGCATCTTCCAGACCGGGCAGTCCACCACCGCCATCAAAATCGGAGCCTATACCTACGTGATCTATGCCAATCATATCAATCATATACATTATATGTTTGACTGCATCATCCACAGTGGCTTGCCCACCCTTTTTTAAGAATCCGCTATACATACAGACCTGAGCCACTCCGCCCTTATTGGCTAAAGCTTTCATTTGGCCATCAGTTAAATTACGCGGATGATCACATAATGTTCTGCTGGATGAATGTGAACAGATTACAGGTACTTTACTGAACTCCAATACATCGTAAAAACTCTTTTCCGATGCATGAGACAAATCCACCATCATACCTACCCTGTTCATCTCCATAACCACCTCTTTACCAAAAGCAGAGAGCCCGTTATGTTCATATTTTCCACGAGCAGAATCACAAATATCATTATCGCCATTGTGGCATAGCGTCATATATGACACACCTAAATCTGCATAGCGACTTACATTATTGATATCTTTTGCTATGGCATATCCGTTTTCTATTCCCAGAACAACCGATTTTACTCCATTTTGTTTATTCTTATATAGTTCTTCCGGGGAATATGCAATAGCGGCTAATCCATTACATTCTGATATTCGCTGTTCTATTAAAGAGAGCAACCTGTCTGCTTTTGCTGTTGCTGCCTGCAACATTTCATCACTACGTTCCAATTGACGCAGATAGGCTACCATGAATACAGCATCCAGACCACCATCTGTCATCTTATGAATATCTACCAAAGGATTGTAGCTGAATGTGGCTGAACCATCGGGCGATTCTTCGCCCACATATTCATACGAGACCTCTATACCAGGATTCTTTACATTAAAGTGGGCGCCACAATCAAAGAACATAGGTGAATCACAATGGCTGTCAAGCGTAAGATTATTACAATGGAATTGCTTGGCCTTACTATATAGTTTTGCCTCTCTTACCAACCAATTAAAGATAGGCATCATCACTCTGTTTTCTTCTGCCAACATACATTCCGGGTGCCACTGTACTCCTAAAACAGGTTGATAACTGACAGATTCCATAGCCTCTATTATACCATCAGGGGCAATAGCAGAGACTATAAAACCTGGAGGAACTGCCTTTACAGCCTGATGATGAAATGAATTCACATCCAGATTTGTAGTGTTCATTAGAGAGTATAACAAAGTATCTTTCTCTATCTTCACACTATGCGAAGTAAGCCCACGGGCTATCTTCTGACTATGACATATACACTCTGAACTATGCTGGCTATATATATCCTGATAGAGTTTGCCTCCTAACGCTGCCGATAGCATCTGCATACCTCTACATATACCTAAAACAGGGATATGCCTCTCCATCAACAGTTTTATAAGCAAAAGTTCCGGTTTATCTCTTTCCGGATTAATCTCAATACCATCAATAGGCGGTTCCTGCAAATAATCGGGATCTATATCGGCACCACCGGAGAGCACCACTCCATCTAAAGAATCTACTAAAGAAGATAAAAGCTTAATATCAGAATAAGGAGGAATGATAACAGGTGTTGCTCCTGCCTCTATAATAGAACGAAAATATCCGGCAGCAAGAGTACAATCGCCATCGCGAAAATTGCCGCTAATACCTATAATCGGTGCCTTAGAGGTAATTATATCAATGCCATCAAAGGCTTTTGCATACTCCGTATCAAGCAACTGTTTTTTATTCATCATCCACCCACCTATATATACTATACAAGATCTTCCAAAATAGGAACTGCTTTATTTATACTCTCATCTAACGAGATTAAAGTTTCTGTAGCTACAACACCCGGTATTACCTGAATAGCACCATTTATTAAATCCATCAAATGGGCATTATCTTTTGCATATAGCTTAATCATCATAGTAAACCTGCCTGTTGTAAAATGGCTTTCAACAACTTCCGGAATACGGTCTAGTTCAGTAACCACATCTCTATACATAGATCCTTTTTCTAAAGTCAGTCCCACGTATGTGCAGGTAGAATAACCTATCTTAATAGGATTTACATGATAACCCGAACCTGTTATAATGCCATCATCTATCATTTTTTGTACACGCTGATGTATTGCAGCTCTGGAAACACCACACTGTTGAGCCACATCTCTAAATGGGATACGCGCATTTTGAGATATTATTCCCAAAATCTTATAATCCAAAGCGTCTAACTTTTCCATTTTGGTTTATCTGTTTTTGTTTTTTACTATCAAAATAGCTTTTTTCACACTATTTCGGCATAAAGATATATAGTTTTAGTTACACTTCATTCTAAAAACAGACTTTTTTCTGACAAAATGATAAAAAACAAAGAGAGGCCGACCAATTATGTGGACAGCCTCTCCAGAATATTATTAAGTAAAATTACTTTTCAATATCAACCAGCTCTACCTCAAAAATCAGAGCTGAATATGGCTCAATCATACCATTGTTAGAATCGCCATAACCTAATTCGTATGGAATAAAGAGTTCATATTTTGAACCTACGCTCATAAGCTGCAAAGCTTCAGTCCAACCCTCAATTACGCTTGCAAGTGACAATGTGATAGGTTTTGTAGATTCATCAAATATAGTACCATCAATAAGAGAACCACGATAGTTTACTCTTACTCTGTCTGTTGCCTGTGGTTTTGCACCCTTACCCTCTTTAATTACTCTGTAAAGCAGACCGCTACCTGTTGCTACAATACCATCTTCTTTTGCCTTATTTGCAAGATATTCTCTACCAGCTTCACGATTTGCGCCATACTGTTCTTCCATAGATTCAGCATAGAAGATGTTAAAGAGGCTATCAGTTATAATATCGGCCTGTTCTCTGGTCATAATCTCTGTCTTTTCCTGAACACCATCCAAGAAACCATTCATATAGTTGGTTTTGTTCATCAGCTTACCACTGTCTTTACCAAACATATTTGCGCTAAGACCTTCAAAAGCTTCTGTAAGTTCCTGCTGACCAATCTGAATACCTGCAAAATAAGCCTTCTGAGCACCTGCATCGGCATCCATATTTGCGCCTTCTATGAAACCCTTAATAAAATCTTCAATGTAAGCAGTATCTACACCCATCTGATTTACAAGATATGGCAAGAAACCATTTGAACGTGACATACCCATTGTATATGAAACAGAGTCAACAGCTGTTTCCATTACCACTTTACCCATTTTAGGTGAACCACAAGATGCCAACAGCACTGCTGCTGAGCATACAAAAACACTAATTTTCTTCATTTTGTTATATTTAAATTTTTTTGATATACAAATGTACCGTACCAAATAATTGGATTTCAGTGCGCGAAGATAGCCTAAAAATCAATAAGTTGTACTATCATATCGTTTAATGCCACACCATTTAGGATTTTTTACAATTAAAAAGATGGTAAAAATATCAAAAAGAACTACTTTTGTATATAATAACCCTATTCTTAAGTATATGATAAAGGTAACATGCACTAACAACCAAAAGACAGAGACCGTCAAAGCAGGTTCGTCCCTTTTGGAGATATTCTATTCCATAGATTGTAATCTTAAGTACAGACCATTGTGCGCTACTATCAACAATAAAGCTAAAAGTTTAAACACCAGGCTCTATGACAATGTCGATATTCACTATTTCGACATCACATCGGCCATTGGCAAAAAGACATATCTTTTGGGACTGTTCTTTATCCTTTCCAAAGTTATAGAGGAACTCTATCCAAACGGAAAAGTAGAGATGGCAAACTCTATATCAAAGGGTACATATTGCCCTGTTCATATAGGAAGAGCACTTACTGAAGACGATATATTGGCAATAAACAACCGCACACAGGAAATAATAGATAGTGCCATACCATTTGTAAGACATAGAGAACATACCGAAGCAGTTATAGAAATGATGGAACAAAAAGGCAGAACAGATTTGGTCCGCCTGCTTAAAACCACAGGAAAAATTTACACCACATATTATACATTAGAAGATAATGCCGATTTCTTTTTTGGCACATTGCCACCCGATACAAGTTTTATTCATCTGTATGGAATAGAACTATACGGCAATGGAGTTTTGCTTCGTTTTCCTGACAGCAAGAACCCATCACAATTAAGAGAAAGAACCGTTCAGGATAAGATGTTTAAGATTTTCGATGAATTCCATTCATGGCAGAAAATTCTGGGTATATCCACATTGGGAGATCTTAATTTAGCCACTTCAACAGGACACTCAAACATGATTATCAATATAGCAGAAGCTCTGCAATCAAATAAAATTGTCCATATAGCCGATGCTATAGTTGAACGCCACAAAAAGAACAATTTGCTAAAACTCATTATGATTTCCGGACCATCGTCCTCCGGCAAAACCACCTTCAGCAAAAGATTACAGGTACAACTTTTGGCAAACGGCATCAATCCAAAAGTTCTCTCTATGGATGACTATTTCTTAGGCAGAGAGAGAACTCCTAAAGACGAGAACGGCGACTACGATTTTGAATCACTATATGCCATTGATTTAGAGCTCTTTAACAGCCAGCTAAAAGACTTGTTGGCGGGAAAAGAGGTAAATACTCCTACATTCAACTTTAAGAAAGGAGGTGTAAGAGAATACAACGGCAACATTCTGAAATTGGGAGAAAATGATGTACTGCTTATAGAGGGTATTCATGCACTAAACCCGGATTTAATGCCTGAAATTCCTGCAGAGGCCAAATTCCTGATATATGTTTCAGCACTAACATCTATCAGACTGGATAAACACAACTACATACCTACCACAGACAACCGTCTGTTGCGCCGTATGTTACGCGACTACAAGTACCGTCAGTTCTCTGCAAAAGATACTATAGCACGTTGGGCAAGTGTTCGTGCAGGAGAAGAAAAATGGATCTTCCCTTACCAGGAGAATGCCGATGTAATGTTTAATTCAGCCACACTTTTTGAGATTGCTGTAATTAAAGACATGATAGAGCCCATACTTTCAGAAGTTCCACAGAACTGCCCTGAATATACCAAAGCAGAGGAGTTGAAGAAACTACTAAGTATGTTCAACACTATCCCAAGCCAGAATCTGCCGCCAACATCATTGGTCAGAGAATTTATAGGTGGCAGTAGTTTCCATTATTAAAACAGCTATGCCGGAATTTAAGAACAGCCAGATACAGACTCAAGCCCAATCTCAGGTACAGGTTCAATCGTTATCGCCTCAACAGGTACTTGAGGCAAAGCTATTGGAGCTTTCTACCATTGAGATAGAGGACAGAGTACGTGCCGAACTGGACGACAATCCGGCTCTGGAAGAGGGTTTTGAAGATACTATTCACGAAAACGACGAACCCGATTATGGCGATGAAACCTTAGAGACAAATCCGCACGACGATTTTCTTTCAGAAGACGATGAACCAGATTTCTACACAGACAGTCGTAAATCTCCGGCTAAAGAGATGTTAGAAATTCCCTATTCTGAATCTGAATCCTTTTACGATGTCCTAAACGAACAATTGGCAGAAAGAGAACTAACTGAGATTCAAAAAAAGATAGCAGCATATCTGATAGGATCACTGAATAATGATGGATTTTTAGACAAATCGCTTCAATCCATCTCTGACGATTTAGCCTTTTACCAATATCTGGATGTTACTACAGAACAGATTCTGGAAGTATTAAAAATCATTCAGGATTTTGAACCTGCCGGTATAGGTGCCCGTAACCTGCAGGAATCACTCTTAATTCAGTTAGACAGAAAAGAGTGTAAAGGGATAGAACGCACCATTATTTCCAACTGTTTTGATGAATTCACTCACAAACATTGGGAAAAGATAGCCACAAAACTGTTAGTACCACAAGAAGACGTAGATAAAGCCATAGAAGAGATTCAGAAGCTGAATCCACGTCCGGGCAGCGCATTGGGCGAATCTATTTCAAAAGGGCAGCAACAGATTATCCCCGATTTCATTATTGAAAGGAATGAAGATGAACTGGAGCTCACTTTAAACAACTTCAACATACCGGAATTGAGAATAAGCAGCAGTTTTGCTTCAATGCTTGACGCACAGATTAACAGCGAAAACAGCACACAACGCAACACTGCTCTCTACATAAAACAGAAAATAGATGCAGCAAAAGGTTTTATTCAGGCCCTGAAACAGCGTGAACGCACTATGTACAGTGTAATGCATGCCATAATAGGTTTCCAGCAGGATTTCTTTATTGATGGCGATGAAACCAGATTGCGCCCCATGATTCTGAAAGATATTGCAGAAAAAACAGGCTACGACATATCTACGGTATCAAGAACCACTAATGGTAAATATGTACAGACCAACTTTGGAATATTGCCACTTAAATTTTTCTTTATAGATGGAGTAAAGACAGAAAGCGGAGAAGAGGTATCGGTTAAAGAGATTCATAGAATTATTAAGGAGAAGATTGAAAGCGAAGATAAAGGAAATCCATTTACCGATGAACAGCTTTCACTATACCTAAAAGAGAATGGTTATATAGTTGCAAGACGTACAGTAGCCAAATATAGAGAACAGTTAGAAATTCCAATAGCAAGACTAAGAAAAAATTAAAGTTATATGAAACCAACAGTAAGTATTATTATGGGCAGCACATCCGACCTGCCTGTTATGGAGAAAGCAGCACAGTTTTTGAACGATATGCAGGTACCGTTCGAAATAAACGCCCTTTCAGCACACCGTACTCCAAGTGCTGTAGAAGATTTTGCAAAAAATGCAGCAGCTCGTGGCATTAAAGTAATTATTGCTGCAGCAGGTATGGCAGCAGCCCTGCCGGGGGTTATAGCTGCAAACACCACACTGCCTGTAATAGGTGTTCCTATAAAAGGTATGTTAGACGGACTGGACGCTATGCTCTCTATTATTCAGATGCCTCCCGGCATTCCGGTGGCAACAGTAGGTGTAAACGGAGCGCAGAATGCCGCTATTTTGGCAGTGCAGATGCTTTCACTTTCAGATTCAGAACTTGCAGAGAGACTGGCAGCACACAAAGATGGACTGAAGAGCAAAATTGAAAAAGCGAATGCCGAACTGAGCAACATAAAATACGATTTTAAGACAAACTGATAAAATACGGCTATGGGTGTTTACAGCAGAAGAAAAAGTTGGGAGACAAAGGTTGGAAATGTGGTGATTGGCGGTGATGCACCTATCAGAGTGCAGTCTATGACCACCACTCAGACAACCGATACCGATGGTTCTGTAGAGCAGGCTATACGCATTATAGATGCAGGTGGTGAATTGGTACGATTAACCACACAAGGTACTCGCGAAGCTGAAAACCTTAAAAACATAAAGGCTTCGCTTTTAGAAAAAGGATATTCCACCCCGCTTGTTGCAGATGTACATTTCAACCCTAATGTTGCCGACGTAGCTGCAAAGTTTGTAGAGAAGGTAAGAATCAATCCGGGTAACTATGTTGATCCGGCACGTACTTTCAAAGAACTGGAGTACACCGATAGCGAATATGCTGCAGAAATAGATAAAATCAGAGCCCGTTTTATTCCGTTCCTGAACATCTGTAAAGAGAATGGAACAGCCATAAGAATAGGCGTTAACCATGGTTCATTATCGGATCGCATAATGTGCCGCTACGGAAATACACCTGCAGGTATGGTGGAAAGTTGCATGGAATTTCTTAGAATCTGTGCAGCAGAAAACTTCCTTAACGTGGTACTCTCCATTAAAGCCAGTAACACCACAGTTATGGTACAAACCGTAAGGCTTTTGGTAAAACAGATGGATAAGGAGAATATGTCTTTCCCCATACATCTGGGTGTAACCGAAGCCGGTGAAGGCGAAGACGGTCGCATAAAGAGTGCAGTAGGTATAGGTGCGCTGCTTGGCGAAGGCATTGGCGACACAATAAGAGTTTCACTTTCGGAAGCACCTGAACGTGAAATTCCGGTTGCCGTAAAACTGGTAGAATATGCAGAAGAGAGTGCCACCAAACGAGCAGAAGCAAAAGCCGGTATAAAAGATGAGACCATCTATCTGGAATACAATGAAGAGTCTCTGGAAGATTTGCAGTTAAAGGCAGCAATGGATGCAGGTGCGCTGCTTATTGATGGATTTGCAAAAGAACTCATCATAACAAACAGTAACAACAGCATATCAAAAGAACAGCTTACCGATACTGCAAATGCCATTCTTCAGGCTGCTCGTATTCGTTTTACAAAACCTGAATACATCTCCTGTCCGGGATGTGGACGTACACTCTACAATCTGGAAGAGACTATAGCAAAAATTAAACAGGCAACATCACATCTGGTAGGCGTAAAAATAGCCATTATGGGCTGTATAGTAAACGGACCGGGTGAAATGGCAGATGCCGATTTTGGCTATGTAGGAGCAGGCAGAGGCAAAATAAGCCTATACAAGGGTAAAGAGTGTGTTGAAAAGAACATTCCTGAAGAAGACGCAGTAAAAAAATTGCTTAACCTTATTGAAAATTCGTAGGTCAATACAATTTGATATTTGCATAAAAATACAGCCTACAGGAATATTTTTCTCATAATAGCTCTGAATCCTGCAAAAAAATGCACAAAAACTTTGCATCTATAAATATTGTACCTACTTTTGTATTGCAATTATTGAAACAAGATGAATTTACAACATACATACGGTTATTATTGTTACTATTATTACCGCACTTAATCAAGTGGGGCGAGTCGTTATGTAGTTGAAAAAGCATACTAAAGACCTGTCCCACAAAGACAGGTCTTTTTATATATTTAATAAGGTAAAGTAAAAGAAGTAATATATGAGCAACAAGTATTGGAATGAAGAGATTGAAACAATGCCACGCAAACAGTTGGAACAGTTTCAAGTGGAACGTCTTAAGAAGACTGTGGAAATAGCTATGGGAAGCAATTTCTATGCTCCTATTTTGAAAGAACGCAATATTACACCGGAAAACATTAAATCTGTTGAAGACATTAGGAGATTTCCATTCACTACAAAGAATGATCTTCGTCAGAACTACCCATTCGGTTTGGCATCGGTACCGCTTAGTAAAGTAGTCAGACTACACTCATCAAGTGGTACAACAGGTAATCCTACTGTTATTCTACATTCACAACGCGATATAGAACAGTGGGCAGACGCAATGGCACGTTCCATGTACACCATAGGTCTGAGAAGCAGCGATATTATTCAGAACACATCGGGTTATGGAATGTTTACCGGTGGACTGGGAATTCAATACGCTTCTGAACGCCTGGGAGCACTTACAGTTCCTGCCGGAGCAGGTAACAGCAAACGTCACGTTAAATTTATAATGGACTTTGGCACTACCGCATTACACTGTATTCCAAGTTATGCCACACGTTTGGCTGCAGCATTTCAGGAAGAGGGTATCAATCCGGCCGATACAACAGTACATACTCTTATAATTGGTGCAGAACCACATTCGGATGCCCAACGCAAACGTATTGAAGAGATTTGGGGTGCAAAAGCATACAATAACTTCGGTATGAGTGAAATGTGCGGTCCCGGTGTTGCAATTGAATGTCAGGAACAGAACGGACTTCATATTTGGGAAGACAATTACATAGTAGAAATAGTAGATCCTATCACATTGGAACCTGTAGCTGACGGCGAAGTAGGCGAATTGGTATTAACCACTCTAAACCGCGAAGCTATGCCACTGTTCCGTTATCGCACAAGAGACCTTACCCGTTTCTTACCGGGTGACTGCCCTTGCGGACGCACACACAGACGTCTGGCACGTTTCCAGGGACGTAGCGACGACATGATTATTGTAAAGGGTGTAAACATATTCCCTATTCAGATAGAGAAGATACTTATGCAGTTCCCCGAACTTGCAAGCGATTATCTGATTACTATAGAGACCATTGGCGATAATGACGAAATGACCGTAGAAGTAGAACTTGCACAATCTACTGACGATTTTGCACTGCTTCAAAACCTTACAAAAGAGATATCTCGCAGGCTGAAAGATGAAATTCTACTAACACCAAGAGTGAAACTGGTAGGTAAAGGTGTCATTCCTCAAACCGATGGCAAAGCAGTGAGAGTAAAAGATTTGCGTCAAAACCATTAATATTTTTGAGTTATGAAGACAATCAAACAGTTATCAATCTTTTTAGAGAATAAAAACGGTAAGTTAGGAAATATTCTTGACGTTCTGAAGGCTGAAAATATAGAGATACAGGCTGCGTCAGTGGCTGACACTACCGACTATGGCATTCTGCGACTCATCACATCAGAACAGATGAAAGCATCCAGATTGTTACAATCAAAAGGAATACTGGTAAATGTAAACGAAGTTCTTGCTATTGAAATAGATGCCAACACATCAACATTTGCATCAGCAATAGACAGTATAACAAAAGGTGGCGTAAGCATAAACTATCTATATACATTCCATAAAGATGGCAAATTGGTGCTTATTATACGTCCTGCCGACATAGCTCAGGCAGAAAAGGTGATATCCGAAAACGGATTGACACTCATTCAAGGATGGGAATAACAGAATTTTGTAATTAACATTAAAACTGTAACAAATGTTTCTAAAAGTATCTATTCTGATAGTATTCTTTGCCATAATGATTTGCGTTGGCATTTACTGCAGAAAAAGTGCAACTAACGTTCAAGGTTTTGTTTTGGGTGACAGAAATGTAGGTTCATGGCTTACAGCATTCGCCTTTGGTACATCATATTTTTCGGCGGTTATCTTTGTTGGTTACGCAGGACAGTTCGGTTGGAAATATGGATTGGCATCAACCTGGATAGGAATAGGAAATGCCCTGATTGGTTCGCTTATGGCATGGAGAATACTGGGCAGACGTACCCGTCTTATGACACAGTATCTGAAAAGTGCCACTATGCCCGATTTCTTTGGAGCCCGATTCAATAGCAGTGCACTCAAAGTAGCTGCATCCATTATAGTATTTATATTCCTGGTACCATACACTGCGTCGCTATACAATGGACTGTCTAGACTATTCGGAATGTCTTTTGGAATAGACTACACATGGTGTGTTATAGGAATGGCAGTACTGACAGGTATATACGTACTTGTAGGTGGCTACATGGCAACAGCCGTCAATGACTTTATTCAGGGTATGATAATGCTGGTAGGTATAGTTGCTGTTATACTTTCAGTTCTTAACGGTAACGGAGGTTTTACAGCTGCTGTAGAAGAGCTATCACATATAACCGCAGAAACAGCCCCTAATATGAATGGAGCATTTGTTTCCTTCTTAGGCCCACAACCACTATACCTGATAGGTGTGGTTCTTCTTACATCGTTAGGAACTTGGGGATTACCGCAGATGGTTGGTAAATTCTATGCTATCCGTGACGAAGCTGCCATAAGAAAAGGTACTATTATTTCAACGGTATTTGCCATGATAGTAGCAGGTGGTTGCTACTTCTTAGGTGGATTTGGTCGTCTTTATGGCGATGTTATTGAATATGGAGCTAATGGAAATCCGGTATATGACAGTATTATTCCATCCATGTTACAAACACTGCCTGATTTGATGATAGGTATAGTTATCATTCTGGTGCTTTCTGCATCAATGTCAACACTATCTTCACTGGTTCTTACATCGGGTTCAACTCTAACACTCGACATAATTGTACCTGCAAGAAGTGTTAAAGGCAAACAGATGAGCGAAAAATCGCAACTGCTCTGCATTCGTCTGCTTGTGGTCTTCTTTATAGCCGTTTCATCTGTATTGGCAATTATCCAGGCAAAGAGTTCTGTAACATTTATAGCACAATTAATGGGTATATCCTGGGGAGCATTAGCCGGTGCATTTTTAGCACCATTCCTATATGGACTCTACTGGAAACGTACAACTAATGCTGCCGTATGGGTTAGTTTTATTGTAGGTGTGCTTATTATGTGTGGCTGTATGTTTTGCACATTTACAGGTCAAGAGTTTATAAGTCCATTCTTTACATCGCCTATCAATGCAGGTGTATTGGCTATGGTTACAGGACTTATTATAGTACCTGTAGTAAGTCTGTTTACACGTGTAAAAGATAAAGATGAGGTAGAAAAGATGTTCAATTGCTATGAAAAGGAGGTCACTGTACGCGCTTTGACATCACTGATGGATGAAGAGAAAAAATAAAGTTGTAATTTTGCAGCTCAAAACAGTATTTTTATGAAACAGAATTTAATGATATACAATACTCTTTCGCGTAAGAAAGAGGAATTCAAACCACTTCACGAAGGACGCGTAGGAATGTATGTGTGCGGACCTACCGTATATGGCGATCCACATCTTGGACATGCCCGCCCTGCAATTACATTCGACATTCTTTTCAGGTATCTGCAACATTTGGGATACAAAGTAAGATATGTCAGAAACATTACCGATGTTGGTCATTTGGAACACGATGCTGACGAAGGCGAAGATAAGATAGCAAAAAAGGCACGATTGGAGCAGTTGGAGCCAATGGAAGTAGTTCAGTACTACACACTGCGCTACCACAAAGCCATGGACGCTCTGAATGTTTTGCCACCAAGCATTGAACCACACGCATCCGGACATATTATTGAACAGATAGAACTGGTTAAACAGATTCTGGATAATGGTTATGCATACGAAAGCCAGGGAAGCATCTATTTTGATGTGGCCAAATACAATAAAGACCACCACTATGGCAAATTGTCGGGACGCAATCTGGATGATGTGCTTAATACCACCCGCGAACTTGACGGACAGGACGAAAAGCATGCCCCTGCCGATTTCGCACTTTGGAAAAAAGCACAGCCTGAACATATTATGCGCTGGCCATCACCCTGGAGCGACGGTTTCCCGGGTTGGCACTGTGAATGTACTGCAATGGGACGCAAATATTTAGGTGACCATTTTGATATTCACGGAGGTGGAATGGACCTGATATTTCCACACCACGAATGTGAGATTGCACAGTCAGTTGCAAGTCAGGGCGACGATATGGTAACATATTGGATGCATAACAATATGATAACCATCAACGGCACAAAGATGGGCAAATCGCTTGGCAATTTCATAACCTTGAATGAATTCTTTACAGGCAGTCACAAATTATTAGAACAGCCTTACAGCGGAATGACTATCCGTTTCTTCATCTTAATGGCTCACTACCGTGGTACTGTAGATTTCAGCAACAATGCTCTGCAAGATGCCGAAAAGGCTATGAACAGACTCATGGAGGCATACAAAGCTATAGAACGTATCAAAGCTGCTGAATCATCATCGGTTAACGTACAGGATTTCAAAACAAAATGTTACGCTGCCATGAATGATGATTTGAATACTCCTATTCTGATAAGCCACCTGTTTGATGCCGCCAAAGTTATAAATCAGGCTGTAGATGGAAAGGCCGCACTAACCGAAGCCGATATAACTGAACTGAAAATGCTGTTTGACACATTCCTGTTTGATATAATGGGCATGAAAATGGAGAGTGGCAACAATAGTGGCAGAGAAGAGGCATATAGTAAAGTGGTAGATATGTTGCTTGAACAGCGTTCAATAGCAAAAGCCAATAAAGATTGGGCAACCAGCGATAAGATACGTAACGAACTTACAGCACTTGGTTTCGAAATTAAAGATACCAAAGATGGTGCTACCTGGAGATTAAACAAATAGTAATGAAGAAGAACCTTATTGTAGTTTTTGCATCGTTGCTTCTGTTTGTTTCATGCGGAGGCGGTAAGGCTACTGTACCTGTTACAAAGACAGTTATTCCAACTGCACAAACAGATATACCCACATTCAATGCAGACAGCGCATACAGCTACGTTAAGGCACAAACCGATTTCGGCCCACGAGTTCCTAACACAAAAGCCCACAAAGAGTGCGCACATTGGTTGGAACAAAAACTAAAAAGTTTTGGTGCAGAAACCACAGTTCAGAACATACAGGTAACCACCTTCGATGGCACTTTAATTAACGGATACAACATAGTGGGACAGATAAATCCTGAAAGCAACAAAAGAATTATTCTATGCGCACATTGGGATAGCCGTCCTTGGGCTGATAATGACCCAAACCCTGCCAACCATAAAAAACCTGTTGATGGAGCAAACGATGGAGCAAGCGGTGTGGGTGTAATACTTGAAATAGCCCGCCAGTTACAAATAAAAGCACCTGCTATAGGAATAGACTTTATATTTTTTGATGCAGAAGATTGGGGACCCGGCGATAGCTATAAAGGAAGAAGTCTGCCCGAACATTGGGGATTGGGTTCACAATATTGGTCACGCCGCCCACATAAAGATGGATATATGGCAAGATATGCCGTACTGCTGGATATGGTTGGCGGCAAAGGAGCTCGTTTCTATAGAGAGGGTATATCAAATCACTATGCCAAAAGCATTGTTGACAAATATTGGGAAGCAGCCGGTTTGACAGGGAACAGAGCCATGTTTCCACTGGAAGATGGCGGATTTGTAACAGATGACCACTACTTTATAAATTCAATAGCCCACATTCCTGCCATAGACATAGTACCCTATCTGCCAGAGTGCAAAGAGAGTTCTTTTGGCCCCACCTGGCACACAATAAACGACAACATAGACAATATAGATAAGGCTACACTGCAAGCCGTTGGCGAAACAGTGCTTTATGTAATCTACAACGAAAAATAATGGCAACCATAAACGAAATACAGGAAGAGATAATTGAAGAGTTCAGTGCATTCGATGACTGGATGGACAAATATCAGATGATTATAGATTTAGGCAACGAACTGCCTGAACTGGATTCGCGTTATAAAACCGATGACAATCTGATAGAAGGTTGCCAAAGCAGAGTATGGCTACAGGCAGAATATACCGATGGAATGGTGATTTTTAATGCCGATAGCGATGCCATAATAACCAAAGGACTGGTTAGTCTGCTTATAAAGGTGATGTCCGGGCACACTCCACAGGAGATACTCGATTCCGACCTGCATTTCATAAACGAGATAGGACTTACAGAACATCTTTCGCCTACCCGCAGCAACGGATTGCTTGCTATGGTAAAGCAGATGCGTATCTACGCTTTGGCTTGGGCAAGTAAATAGAGTTTGTCACCACGACGCACTCTTTCCGGCGTTTTGAACGATACTTTTACACCCTTTGGTACATCTGTCACGCTTTTTAAATCTACACGCGGATCGTCAAGTTCAAAGGTTAGAGCACCTGTTGTATTACCTGTTATAAGAAGTTTATTGCCTTGTGAAATGGTAGCAGCTTCTATTAGGAATTCGCCTACACCTATCTTTGAAAAATAATCGGTGCATTTACCTACATACACCTTTACTTCGGTGGCTTGTGAACCATATTTTTCGTTCCATTCGCCTAATCGCTGTCCCAAATAGTAACCATCCCAGAAACCACGATTAAACACGGTAGCCAATCGGGCATCCCAACTATCCTTCTTTTCATCGGTAAAAGTACCCTCCAAACAGGAATCTATAGCTTCGGAATAGCATTCTGCAACTGTCTTTACATATTCCGGTCCGCGTGCCCTACCCTCTATTTTGAAGACACGTACACCCGCCTCTATCATCTTGTCCATAAAGCGTATGGTCTTAAGATCTTTAGGCGACATTATGTATTGATTTTCCACAGCCAGCTCTATATCGCTCTCTTTATCGTGAACTATATAGCCGCGTCTGCACACCTGCATACAGGCACCACGATTTGCCGAAGCTCCCAATTCATTCAGACTGAGATAACATTTTCCACTTATAGCCATACAGAGCGCACCATGACAGAACATCTCTATTCGAATTCTGTTTCCCTTAGGTCCGCATATATTCTCCTCTTCTATATGACGATAGATTTCTGCCACCTGGTTCAGATTGAGTTCGCGCGCCAGCACAACAACATCGGCAAACTGAGCATAAAAACGCAATGCCTCAATATTGCTGATATTCAACTGCGTAGAGAGATGAACCTCCATACCTACTTTGTTACAATAGGTCATCACAGCTATATCGCAGGCAATAACAGCCGATATCTTTGCTTCCAATGCGGCATCCACTATTTCGTGTATAAGTTCAATATCTTCTCCATACATCACGGTATTCAGAGTAAGATAACTCTTTACTCCATGTTCAGTACATTCTGTAGCTATCTGTCTTAAATCGTCCAGACCAAACTTACTTGCAGAACGAGCACGCATATTCAGTTTATCTACTCCAAAGTATATTGAACCTGCACCCGCCTGAAATGCAGCTGCCAACGATTCCCAAGAACCCACCGGGGCCATTATCTCAAAATCTTCTCTTTTCATATCGGGAGCAAAATTAGCATAAAAACAGGTATGTTTTCTGTATTAAAATGAATTTCTGCACAATAGATGCTATTTGTGCTGTTGTAATTTGTCTTTTCAATTAAAAAAGGGGAAATTTGCACTCCAAGAATATAACTATATTATGATGAAGAAACTTTTACTTGGCGATGAGGCCATTGCACAGGGAGCTATCGATGCCGGATTGAGCGGAGTGTATGCCTATCCGGGAACTCCATCAACTGAAATTACAGAATATATCCAGGGGTATCAGAAAGCTACCGGAGCAGATATCCACTGCCGTTGGTGTACAAACGAAAAGACTGCTATGGAGACAGCTTTGGGTATGTCGTTTGCCGGCAAGCGTTCACTTGTTTGCATGAAACACGTAGGTATGAATGTTGCTGCCGACCCATTTGTAAACTCATCTATTTCCGGCGTTAACGGCGGACTTATAGTTTTGGTTGCCGACGATCCCTCTATGCATTCATCACAAGATGAACAGGATTCACGTTATTACGGCAAATTTGCACTTATACCAATATTCGAACCATCTTCACAGCAAGAGGCTTACGATATGATGGAGTATGCCTACAACCTGTCAGAGAGTTTGAAACTTCCTATTATGATGCGTACAGTTACACGTCTGGCACATTCACGTGCAGTTGTGGAACTCAAACCGCAGAGAGAGCAAAATGCGCTGAATCCTGCTACCAATTCTAAAGATTGGGTACTGCTTCCTGTAAACGCAAGACGCAGATACGCCTCACTTATTGAAAAGCAGGAAGAGATAATGGCAAATTCTGTAGAATCGCCATTCAACAAATATACTTCAGAAGCTAAAGAGTATGAAATGGGTGCAATAGCTTGCGGTAATGCATACAACTATCTGCAAGAGTGTTTCCCACAGGGCATACCATTCCCTGTACTTAAACTTTCACAGTACCCTATACCAACAGAGATAGTACGTACTATGGCACTTCAGTGCAAATCACTGATGGTAATTGAAGATGGACAGCCTTTTGTAGAAGAACAGATAAAAGGTCTGCTTCCAACTGACTGTAACATAGTAGGACGTCTTTCAGGTGCACTGCCACGTACCGGCGAACTTAACCCCGATATTATAAAAGCAGCTTTCGGAATACCTGTATTACCTCACGCAGATGTAGCACAGAATGTTGTAGCCCGCCCACCTGCACTATGTCAGGGTTGCGGTCATCGTAGCGTATATGAAGCTATAAACCTGGTACTGAAAGAGTACGAAGGTTCAAAAGTATTTGGCGATATAGGTTGTTATACTTTAGGAGCATTACCTCCATATCAGGCATTGGATAGTACTATAGATATGGGCGCATCAATAACAATGGCAAAAGGTGCAGCCGATGCTGGCATATTCCCTGCAGTTGCCATTATTGGTGACAGTACATTTACACACTCCGGCATGACCGGACTTTTGGATGCAGTCAATGCCAATTCTCCTATTACAGTTATTATATCGGACAATCTTACCACCGGTATGACAGGCGGACAAGATTCTGCCGGAACAAATAAATTCGAAGCAATTTGTAAAGGTATAGGAGTAGATCCGGAACATCTGAAAGTGGTTGTTCCACTGCCACAGAATATGGAAGAGATAACAAGAATTCTTCGCGAAGAGATTAACTATCGCGGATTATCAGTTATTATTCCCCGTAGAGAGTGTATCCAGACATTAACACGTAAAGCTAAAGCAAAGAACAAACAATGAAAACAGACATTATATTGGCAGGCGTAGGTGGACAAGGAATCCTCTCTATAGCCACAGTTATAGGACAGGCAGCTCTGGAAGAGGGTCTGTATATTAAGCAGGCAGAAGTTCATGGAATGAGCCAGCGCGGTGGCGACGTGCAGTCAAACCTGCGTATCTCTGACCAGCCTATAGCAAGCGATCTGATTTCGCTTGGTCAGGCAGATGTGATAATTGCCATGGAACCTATGGAGGCCCTGCGCTACAAACAGTATCTATCTACAGACGGTTGGATAATAACATCGTCAAACCCATTTGTAAACATAGGCAACTATCCTGAACTGGAGAATATCATTGCAGAACTGAAAGCAATGCCTAACGTGGTACTTATAGATACAGACGCATTGGGTAAAGAGAACAAAATGCCAAAAGCTGTAAACATGATACTACTTGGTGCGGCATCAAGAGCACTGAACAATATCAGTTTTGAGAAACTGGCAGCAAGCATCAAATCCATATTCGGACGCAAAGGCGATGCAATTGTAGAGATGAACATCAAGGCATTGGAGATAGGTAAAAACTGCCAATAAATTAAGGAAAAATGAACACAGTTATTCCAAAAGAGATAATAGACAACTATTTCAAAGAGATTGAGATAGATGATTTGAACCGTGCTTCCATACGTCAGGTTGGAGCTGCAGTAGCAAATGCAGAGAAGATTACGGGTAAAGAGTTTATTCACTTTGAAATGGGTGTGCCGGGCATAGTACCATCTGCTGTAGGCGTCAAGGCACAGAAAGAGGCATTAGACAGAGGTGTGGCTGCCAAATATCCAAACATAGAGGGTATTCCTGAACTGAAGGAAGAGGCTTCACGTTTTGTTAAGGCATTCATCAATACCGATATAGCTCCCAAACATTGCATACCCACCTGCGGAGCAATGCAAGGTACATTTGCAGCATTCCTGCTCTGTTCACAGTTAGACCCCAAAAAGGATACCATACTATATAT
This sequence comes from uncultured Bacteroidales bacterium, assembly GCA_937876995.1. Taxonomy (GTDB): domain Bacteria; phylum Bacteroidota; class Bacteroidia; order Bacteroidales; family Bacteroidaceae; genus Colenecus. Next base: position 45,798 of record CALEFD010000093.1, read on the forward strand.
AGATCCGGGGTTCCCTGTACAGAAAATGCAGGCTCAGGTTATGGGTGTAAAGACAGAATCGTTCGATGTATTTAAATATCGCGCAGAGAAACTTGGTCCAAAATTGGAGAGCTACTTCAGCAAAGGAAATATATGCTGTGTAGTATTTTCTAACCCAAACAATCCAAGTTGGATGTGTTTGAATAGTGACGAAATACGCACCATAGGCGAACTTGCCACCAAATACGACGTAATTATACTTGAAGATTTGGCATATATGACTATGGACTTCCGTCGTGACGGATTAGGAATACCATTCCGGGAACCATATCAGCTAAGCGTATCACACTACACCGATAACTATGTAATGATGATAAGCGCATCAAAGATATTCAGTTATGCAGGTGAACGTATTGCAGTGGCTTGTATATCGGACAAACTGTTTGACAGAAGCTACGAAACCATGCGTCAGCGCTATGGCATATCAAAGTTTGGTGCTGTATATGCATACGATATGCTCTATGCAATGTCATCGGGTGTAACCCATTCGGTTCAATGCGCTATGGCAGCAATGCTAAAAGCCGCATCGGACGGAGTATATACATTCCGTGAAGATATAAGAGAGTACGCACGTCGCACAGAACGCATAAAAAAAGCGTTGCTTGAAAACGGATTCCATATAGTATATGACAAAGATCTGGATGAACCCGTAAGTGATGGTTTCTTCTTTACCTTTGGTTACAACAAACCCGATGGCACACCTATGGAGGGTGGAGAACTGCTTCGCAACTTGCTATACTTTGGCATAAGCGGTATAGTTCTATCATCGACAGGCAGTGTACTGCAGGGCATCAGAGGCTGTTCTTCAAACATCAGAGAAGATCAGTTTGAAATATTTGAAGAGCGCTTGAAACTGTTCAATCAGGCAAACAGTTAATTTTGAATTCTTCAAAAACAGACATAGCGGTTCTCTGCATTTAGTATATCCAAATAGTAGAAGCTATGAAAAGAATTTTTAAGTTCCAAACGCAAGCGCGAATTATGTATTCGTCCAGTTTGTGACTTCTAATAAACTTCTCAGAAAATTCTATAAATTTTTATTTGTCGAATAGAAAAGTTTTTCTACGTTTGTATAAACTAAATTATAATGCATTATGAGAAAGGTCTTATTGTTGATGTTATTGTTTGTGCTTAGCATCAATGCACAAGCAAATACTTGCAATGTAAATGGTTTGAAATATGCTTTAAACCATAGTACAAATGAAGCAGTCTGTATGGGATTTGAAAATGAGCCAACAGATTTCATTAGTATCTCTGTGGCGGATTATATTACAGTTGCAGATTCTCAATATAAGGTAATTGAAATAGGTGGCGGTGCTTTTTTTAATTGTCATTATTTGCAGAGTATTGAATTACCATCTACCTTAAGTAAAATTAGTTTTCTTGCTTTTGCAAAATGTTCAAATCTTGAAAACATTGTATTTCCGGAAAATCTTAAAGTTATAGAAAGAGAAGCCTTTGCTCTCTGTACCAGCCTGACATCACTTTATATTCCTGAAAATGTGGAGGAATTGGGCAGTACTCATGCTCCTAATGTATTCTTGGCATGTAGTAATCTTAAGAGCATTAAAGTATCTTCTAAGAATGCGGTTTTCGATTCTCGCAAGAACTGCAATGCCATAATAGAAACATCAACTAATAAGATTATTACGGGCTGTTCTACATCTAAAATTGTTAATGGTGTTGAGATTATAGGTTATCGGGCCTTTAAACAGATGCTTGATTTGTATGAACTAAAGATTCCTTCTACAGTCCATACGATAGAACCCACTGCTTTTGATGGTTGTCCAAATATAAACTACATAACTGTATCTAAACATAACGCGGTATATGATAGTAGAGAAAACTGTAATGCAATAATAAAAACTGCGACAAACACATTGTGTATTGGTTCTAACAAAACCATTATTCCTGATGGTATAGATACTATAGGTGCTTGCGCATTTTGTGGTAGAACAGGTCTGTTTAATATTGCAATACCAAATTCCGTGAAAGTCATTAGGGAATTTGCTTTTGAAAGTTGTATTTATCTGAATTCAGTAACATTACCTATAGAACTTACCCAAATATATCCATCTGCATTTCAGAATTGTATTGCTCTTAGCGATGTGGTTTTTAATGAAAATATAGAAAGAATAGGCGAAAGTGCTTTTAAAAACTGCATTCTACTTCAAGAAGTAGTATTGCCCAATAGTATTACACAAATTGACTTTAATGCATTTGAAGGTTGTAAGGCACTTACATTGTTGAAGTTGCCGGACAATGATATGTGTCACATTCTTGACAATGCTTTTTTAGGTTGTTCTGCAATAGTAGAACTTACAATTCCTTTTGGTGTACAGCATGTGGGTAAAAATGCTTTTGCATATTGTAGTGGTATAGAAAATGTGCATGTTAAAAATTCCGAAACCGAAATATCAGACAGTGCTTTTGATAGTACGGTAATAATCAACAATATGTAAAGATAGCAATAGAAATTAGAGAGTCTATTGTAATTATTTTGATATTGAATAAAAAAATCATACATTTGTGTATTAAAACCTAAAATAAATTTGTGTTATGAGAAGAGTTCTGTTTATAATTGCATTGTTAGGCATTGCTATATCAAGCAGTGCAGAAGAAGGAGTAACCTTCCAGATTGAAGAGCTTTCAAAGCCTACTGAATTGTTAAAAGAAT